>JBFFDV010000013.1:0-18901 GCA_041559215.1 Anaerolineae bacterium
CAGAAGCCTGCTTGGCATGTGTCCCGAATGTCCAGACTGTGGTACCATGGTTGAGTTCGTCGAAGGTTGCCTACGCTGTCCTTCCTGCGGCTATTCCCAATGCGGATAAGCCGGTCTTGGCTCCCCTCCCTTCTTATCAGTCAGGATCTTATTTGACAACCCCGCCTAGTTCTAGTAAAATCAGCGGCGAGGAATCCGAAAAGCTTCAAGCCTATGGCTTAGCGCCCTCAAACGTTCGCATTAGCAAGAGAGCTTATGTTCAACCTTTCTCTCAGCGACGAGCAAAAAGCGCTGCGAGAGTTGGCCCGGCAGTTCACTCAGAATGAGATAGTCCCCATCGCTGCGGAAGCCGACCGTATTGAAGAGTATCCGTGGGAACTGGTGGAGAAAGCCCACGCCATCGGTTTGATAAATGTCACTGTTCCCGAGGAATATGGTGGTGGGGGGCTGGGCTATTTCGACGATTGTCTTGTCGCTGAGGAAATTGCCGCTGGCTGCGCTGGCATATACAGCTCTTTCGTGGCCAGCACCCTCGGCCTCACTCCGCTGAACATCGCCGCCACGCCTGAGCAGATGGAGCGGTTCATGACGCCTTTCTGTGCGGAGCCTGCCTTGGCCGCCTTCTGCCTCACCGAACCAGGAGCTGGTTCCGATGTGGCCAGCATACGAACCAGAGCCAGAAGAGAGCGAGACCTCTATATCCTCAATGGCACCAAACGCTTCATCACCAACGGCGGCATAGCTAGACTGTATACCGTCATAGCTACCCTTGATCCAAGCCTGCGCCATCGAGGCTTCGTCGTTCTGGTGGTTCCCTCTGACTTGCCCGGTGTCTCTGTTGGGAAGAAAGAGGACAAGATGGGACAACGCGCCGCCGATACTAGAGAAGTGATTTTCGAGGACGTGCGGGTCCCCGTCGAGAATCGTCTGCGTCATGAAGGGGAAGGTTTTGGACTCGTGATGGAGACCTTAGACAAGATCCGCGCTGAGGTGGCGGCAGCGGCAGTGGGTTTGGCTCGCGCAGCGATGGAAGCCTCAGTGAAATATGCCAAGGAACGAGAGCAGTTTGGTCAACCAATCGCCTCTTTGCAGGGAATCCAGTTCATGCTGGCTGACATGGCTATCAAGGTAGAGGCGGCCCGCCTTCTTACGTGGCAGGCCGCATGGATGGCCGATCAAGGCCTGCGCAACAGTCACCAATCGGCCATCGCCAAGGCCTTTGCGGCGGACAGCGCCATGAAGATCACCACCGACGCTGTGCAAGTTTTCGGTGGCTACGGGTACATAAAGGAGTATCCTGTAGAGAAATACATGCGCGATGCCAAGCTCCTGCAAATCTACGAGGGCACGAGCGAGATACAACGCCTCGTGATCTCCCGGTGGCTATTGAAATGAATGCTACACCTTACAAGAGCGAGTTTGAAGGAGGTTGATGTTTCTATGAACATAGTGATCTGTGTCAAGCAGGTACCCGATACAGAGACCAAGATAAAGGTCAAAGATGGACAGGTGGATCATACGGAAACCAAGTACGTGGTCAACCCTTATGATGAATACGCCATCGAGGAGGGCCTGCGCATCAAGGAAAGGCTGGGCGAAGGCAAGATTACCCTAATAACCATGGGCCCGGAGCGGGCCAAAGATGCGCTGAAGAGCGGACTCGCGGTGGGAGCAGACGAGGCCATTCATCTTGTTGACGAAGCCTTCGAAGGCTCCGATACCTATGCCACAGCTTTAGTACTGTCTGGCGCCTTGGAGAAGATAGACTACGACATCATCTTCTGTGGGAAGCAAGGGGTGGATGAGGATCACGCCCAAGTTGGCATCGCCCTTGCCGAACTCCTAGATATTCCCCATGTCTCCGTAGTCACCAAGCTGGAGATACCCGAGGATAGAAAATCCGCTGTCGCCCACCGAGAGGTGGAAGGTGGCCACGAAGTGGTGGAAACACCCTTGCCAGCAGTTATCACTGCTCAAAAAGGTCTGAACGAGCCCCGCTATGCCTCCATCAAAGGCATCATGGCGGTGAAGAAAAAGGTCATCCCCGAGTGGAGCGCTGAAGAAGTGGGGGTGGAGAAGAGCAAGGTAGGAGTTGAGGCAGCCAAGATCAAGTTCGTGGAGGTAGCATTGCCCCCCGAAAGGATCGCAGGCAAGATCTTCGATGAGGACCCTGTCCAAGACGCCATCAAGGTCGCTCATCTGCTCAGAGATGAAGCGAAGATTCTGTAAAGTTACCGATTCTTGACTATGACCTGGAGGAAATTATGTCAAATAATGTGCTAGTAGTGGCAGAGATGCGCGAGGGCGCTCTGAAGAAGATATGCTTCGAGATGACAGGCGAGGGAAAAAGAATCGCTGACAGCCTGGGGGGGGTAGTCGAGGCGGCCGTCTTGGGATATGAGGTCGGGGACGGAATAGAGCCCCTGGCTCATTATGGCGCCGAAAAGATATATGTGGCCGATCACCCTGCACTGGCCGACTACACCGCAGAAGGTTACACAGACTTCTTGGCCAGGTTCATCAAAGAAACCGAACCCGCTCTAGTTCTCATGGGTGCCACGATCCAGGGTAAAGACCTAGCGCCCAGGCTGGCGGCCAGACTGGGCGTGGGCCTGGCCTCGGATTGCACCAGCTTTGAGGTGCGAGATGGAGAATTGTTTATCACTAGGCCCATCTACGCTGGTAAAGCGATAGCCACCGTCAAGGAAGAGACGAGGCCATATATGGCCACCGCACGACCCAATATTTTCGCTCCCCCTGAGCCCGATGCCCCCCGCACGGCTGCGGTGGAGAGAATCTCCGCTGATGCCGGAATCATAAGAGCCAAAGTGATAGATATGATCAAGGAAGCTGGAGAGCGGATAGAACTAACTGAGGCCGAGATCGTGGTATCAGGGGGACGGGGACTGAAGGGACCAGAGAACTTCCCTCTGGTCGAGGAGCTGGCGGAGGTCCTGGGAGCCGCTGTGGGCGCTTCGCGAGCGGCCGTTGATGCTGGTTGGAAAGACCATAGCTATCAAGTCGGACAGACGGGTAAGGTAGTGACCCCTACCCTATACATCGCTTGCGGCATCTCTGGAGCCATCCAGCACCTCGCCGGGATGAAAACCTCTAAGTATATTATGGCCGTCAACAAGGATCCCGACGCACCGATTTTCAAGGTGGCGGACTACGGCATTGTTGGAGACCTGTTCAGGGTAGTCCCGGTGCTGACAGAAGAGTTCAAGAAGATGAAGGCCGAGGGGTAAGCCGGCGCTTTGTTCGGAAGCCTTTTCGCCCCGCTTCCAATGAGCGGGGCGAATTTTCTATATGTAGTAGAGGTGTCCAATGAACGATTCAAAAGGCCAAGCTGCTGATGTCCCCAAGGACTGGCTGTTGAGTGAGGGGATGCCCTGGGTACGCTATCGCACGTTGCTGGACCTGTTGGGCCAGTCTGAGGAAGACGTAGAAGTGCTCAGCGCTCGGCGAGCCATGATCGAACACCCTCTCATCGAAGGTCTCATGGCCGAGTTGAACACCTGGCCAGGCTATCCTCTCAAACGTCACAATGATGCCAAGCACTTGACACACAAGCTCGCCATGTTGGCCGACTTTGGCCTGCGAGTGAGTGACCCAGGCATGGCAGCAATCCTTGAAAAGGTGATTGCTCATCAAGCACCTGAAGGGGCTTTTCAGACCGTGACCAAAGTTCCTAAAGCCTTTGGCGGCACAGATACTGAGGCCTGGACCTGGATGTTGTGTGATGCACCAACTCTCCTCTATGCGCTGCTGGCTATGGGTCTGGGTGATGATCCTCAGGTGCAGGCCGCTGTCGAGCACCTGATCAGTCTCATAAGGGACAATGGCTGGCCTTGTGCTGTCAGCCCCGAACTGGGCAAGTTCCGGGGCCCCGGCCGCAAGGATGATCCCTGCCCTTACGCCAACCTTATCGCCCTCAAAGCCCTGGTTCAGATCCCTGGGATGTTGGAGCACGAAGCTTGCCGCATAGGGGTGGAGACGTTGCTCTGGCACTGGGAACACCAGAAAGAGCGTAAGGTTTACATGTTTGGCATAGGCACCGACTTTCGCAAACTCAAGTACCCTTTCGTGTGGTATGACATATTGCATGTGAGCGATGTGCTAACCCGTTTTCCCTTCGCCCGTCGGGACTCACGTCTGCAAACTATGGTGGGCGAACTCGGGGCACAAGCCGATGATCAAGGCGGCTTCACGGCGGGCTCCATGTACAGAGCGTGGAAAGGATGGGAGTTTGCCAACAAGAAAGCCCCATCGCCCTGGATGACTTTCCTCGCCTGGCGAGTGCTCAAAAGGTTAGGATGATAATAGCCATTGCGCAGCAAAAGCCCGGGGAGCACGAGGGGTGCCCCCTCGCTCGCTTTATATCCCGATATCTTGGGTCTCGTGCCCACCCGCTGCGCAAGCCCTAGTAGGATTCTGTTTGCGTCACACCATCCTCTGTGGTAGACTTCCCTTCAGGAGCGAGTGCCTTGGATTGGAAAACCATCTCCTACGCTAGACGCAAACTGGAAAAAGAGGAAGGCACGATATTCAAAGATTGGGGAGGCCGGATACCCATCGCCTTGGCCTACCCGAACAGCTACTATGTTGGCATGTCCAATCTGGGATTGCATGTCATCTATCGCCTCTTTAACGAGCAACCAGACATCGTCTGCGAAAGGGCCTTCTATCACGAAGATGATGCCCCCCCCATATCTCTGGAGTCGCAGCGCCCGATAAGCGAATTTGCCGTACTGGCCTTCACCCTCTCCTTCGAGATAGATTACTTCAACCTCGTCGCTATGTTGCGGCAGGCTGGCATCCCTCTTACATCTGAGGAAAGAGACGAGCGCTACCCCCTGCTCATCGCCGGAGGTCCTTGCGTGATGGCCAATCCTGAGCCCCTGGCTCCTATCTTCGACGCTTTCGCCATCGGTGAGGGCGAAACGCTTGTGCCCGCCTTGAGCGAACCCCTGGCTGAAGGACTGCATGGCAGCCGTGAAGAACTGATGCAGCGATTGGCAAGCACCCCTGGGGTCTATGTCCCCGGCTTCTACACAATCGAAAGAGAGAACGACCACATTGTAAGCATAAGTCCCTCGGCTGGCCTTCCCTATCCGGTACAACGCCAATGGATGTCTGATCTAGATACCCATCCCGCAAGCTCTGTGATAATGACTGACGAAACAGAATTTGGTGACATGTACCTCATGGAAGTATCCCGGGGCTGCCAACGAGGTTGCCACTTCTGTCTGGCTGGGTCCGTTTACCTCCCCATGCGGGAGCGAAGTCTGAATACTCTACTGATGCAGGCGAGAGAGGGTCTGAACTACCGACGCAAACTGGGCCTGATAGGGGCCTCCCTGTCCGATTATTCCAGTATTGAGGAACTGGCGGTACGGTTACGCGATCTGGGGGCTGAAATATCCGTCGCTTCCCTGCGCGTCGATCCTCTGCCCGAAAAGTTGCTTCAAGCCCTAGCAGAGAGTGGTGCCCAGACCCTAACCATCGCGCCAGAGGCGGGTTCGGAACGCCTAAGGAGGAAGATAAAGAAAGGCATATCCACAGAGGATATCATCCGTGCCACCGAACTGGCAGCCCGATATGATTTTCCCCACTTGAAGCTGTACTTCATGCTAGGCCTACCAACCGAGACCGATGACGATATCGAGCAAATCATTGACCTTGTGCAAGCTGTGAGGACACGCTTCAAGCGCCATCTTATGGTCAATATCACGCCTTTTGTCCCTAAGGCGCAAACCCCCTTCCAATGGATGGCCATGACTCCCCTTGAGGTGCTAGAGACGCGGTTGCGTTATCTCAAGGGGAGCCTGCGTCCGATGAACGTCGAGATCAGGGCCGAGAGCAGCCAGTGGGCCCAAGTACAGGGTGTTCTAGCCCGGGGAGACAGGCGGGTGGGAAAGGCCTTGATTACCGTTGAGAAGAAGAGCCTCTCCGCTTGGCGTAGTGCTCTGGACGAACAAGGCTTGAGAGCGGAATCTTACCTCGCTAGCATCTCCAAAGAAGAGATATTACCCTGGGCCACCGTCAGTGGAGGCACAGCATGGTCTGCCTCTACCGGCACCTGCGAAGGACAGTTACAGGGAGAACCCGCCAAAGAAGCGGTGCAATGATCCAGCACGAAGTAAACGGCATCCAATATTATAGCTTTGAAGCCCTAGCCAGCCACAAAGAGGTAATCAATGCGGTCTTTACCCGATTGGGTGGTGTCAGCCTTTTCCCGTTCGCTGAACTGAACGTGGGACATCTGGTTGGCGACGAGCCAGCCGCCGTACAAACCAATCATCGTTTGATCTTCCAAACCCTGGGCCTGTCCAGCAAGGAAATCATTACGGCCCGTCAGGTCCATGGTAACGGTGTTTCCATAGTCAGCTTCGACGATGGGGGAAGGGTTATCCCTGCTACCGATGGTTTGATCACCGCCACGCCCGATGTAAATCTGATGCTACGCTTCGCCGATTGCCTGCCTATCTTTCTCTATGATCCCGAGAAACGAGCTGCAGGCCTGGGTCATGCTGGTTGGCGGGGAACGGCTACCAACCTGGCCGGACGAATGGCCTCAATGATGGTCGAGGGTTTAGGGAGCGATCCAGCAAAGATAATCGCCTGCCTGGGCCCGGCGATTGGTCCTTGCTGCTACCAGGTTGGTGAAGAAGTAACGGAACTGTTGAGAGCAAGTCTTGATGATTGGGAAAGAGCGCTGCACCGCTTGGAAGGGGAAGTCTTCTCCTTGAACCTGTGGGAGGCGAATCGTCAACAACTGATAGAGGCAGGCATCGGTTACATAGAGATAAGTCACATCTGCACTGCCTGTCGCACCGCCGAGTTCTTCTCCTATCGAGCCGAGAGGGGAAGAACCGGGAGATTCGCAGCGCTGATAGGAATTAGAAGCGCAAAATGAGGGACATCAAGGGCAATCTAGCGAAGTTGAGGGAACGAGTAGCGGCTGCTGCCACTCGCGCAGGCCGAGTGCCTGAGGAGGTCACCTTGGTTGCAGTGACTAAGACCTTCCCTCCACGGATAATCGAAGAGGCTTTCGCCACTGGATTGAGAGAGTTCGGCGAGAACCGGGTGCAAGAAGCGGAACCCAAGATAAAGTGGCTTCGCGAAAGGGATATCCCCTTGAGATGGCACATGGTGGGTCACCTGCAGCGGAACAAGGTGAAGAAAGCCATATATCTCTTTGATATTATTCACTCCGTAGATAGCATACGCCTGGCTCGCGAGATAAGTAGTCGCTCTGCAGTGGCAAAGAAAACCATGCCGGTACTGCTGGAGATGAATGTCTCCGGGGAGATCAGCAAATACGGCTTCCCACTAGGGCGACGAGAGGATGAGCACCAAGAGCGTTTTTTCCATGCGGCAGAGGAGATAAGTAGCCTGCCTAACCTGGACTTACAGGGGTTGATGACCATGGCTCCCTTCGGGGCCCCTGAAGAGGTACTTCGTTCTTGTTTCAGTCGCCTTAGAACCCTCTTGAGCAAGCTAAAGGAGATGTTCCCTGAGAAAGGATGGCTGCATTTGTCTATGGGGATGACCGATGACTTCGAGGTGGCCATAGAAGAGGGAGCCACTATGATAAGGGTCGGTCGAGCTATCTTCGGTGAAAGAAAAGAATAGCAGGAGGACAAGCAATGATAGGTGCTATACTGATACAAAGCATAGACCTTGTTTTCACCTTTCTCTATCTGGCCATCATGGCCAGGATAATACTGGCATGGTTCAGGTTCGATCCTTATCATCCCGTCTCCATTTTCCTGTTCCGGGTCACCGAGCCCATATTAGCACCCTTCCGCAACCTCATCCCCCCCGTAGGCATGATTGATATCAGCCCCATCGTAGCTCTTATCGTCCTGGGAATCGCACGGAGTATCCTGGTGTTTTTCATACAAGGCTTGCTATGAAGATGAGGTCAGGGAGCAAGGATGTGTCCTGTCACAACACAACCTCCTAGAGAAGAACCTGTTGTCCTGCCCGTGCACGTCGTTCCGGGGGCTGATAGGAACGAGATAGCCATCATGGAAGGGAAAACGCTGAAGATACGAGTGACAGCCCCACCAATGAAAGGAAAGGCTAACAAAGCGCTGGTGAAGCTGTTGGCCAAGGCTCTGGGATTACAGAAGAATCAAGTGAAAATAGTCTCGGGACATAGAGCTCGCCGAAAGATGATCAGAGTAGAAGGCATAGATGAGGACGCATTACTCGATCTGCTTCACCGGCTGGAAGATAAGAAGACATAAGCGTCTCATCAACGAAAGACCATAGAAAAAGCTACGAGCTCCAAAATGGCTCCTGTTCAAGGGCAGGGGTATTGGTTAGGTTCCGCGCCTCGCCTCCCTGTGCATTCATCAGATATAGATCCCAGTTGCCATCCCTATTTGAATAGAACACTATCCCGAAGCCGTCACCCATCCATGAAGGGCCATGATCATCGGCCAAGGGATAGTTCGTTAGATTCCTCTGCTCGCTGCCATCGGCATTCATGACATATATCTCCATGTTGCCATCGCGATAGGATTCGAAAGCTATCAAGGAACCATCAGGAGACCAAGCGGGCGATAGGTCCAGATCATCATTATCGGTTAGGCGAACCTCCTCGGAACCATCGGCCTCCATCACGTATATCTCCAGATTGCCGTCCCGCTCGGAGACAAAGGCTATCTTCGAGCCATCGGGGGACCAAGCAGGGGCGTAGTCAGGTTCCTGGTTGAAAGTCATTCTAGCCGGCTGAGAGCCATCAGCATCCATGAGGTAGAGTTCCCAGTTGCCATCGCGCAAAGATGAAAAGACGACCCTCGTCCCATCGGGAGAAGGGGAGGGGGTCCAATCCTGTCCTGGATTATTGGTCAGGTTCAGCGGTTCAGAGCCATCGGCATTGACACGGTAAATTTCCCGGTTACCGTCCCGCTCAGACACAAAGACCAGCCAACGATGATCGTGAGACCAGCCGGGTGAGCTATCATCAACGTCATTATCCGTCAAGCGTGCGGTCACAGAGCCATCCCTGGACATGGCGTATATCTCCCAGTTGTCCGCCTTCTCGTCCCACAGCATATAGGCTATGTCGAGTGTTGGCAGCTGCGGTGTCAGAACAGGTATGGGCGTGGACCGTGTGTCCGGCGTGGGAGTGATCAGAACAAAGGACAGCGTGGGAGCTTCCAGGACCTCGGAAGGAGTAGCACTTACTTCACTCACCTCTCTCACAGGTTGCCACGAGGCCAGACACCAGAAGATCACCATGGTTACCACCAACAGACCGATGAGAGGCCACAGGAACTTCCCCATCCAGCCACCGGCGGCAGCCGCCGCCTGTTTCGTTCGCCCTATCCCCAATACCGGCTCTAGCCTTCGCTGCCCTCTCAGCCACAGTCTCACGAGCTCCACACGGAAACGGTAGCTCATAGCGCCCAATCTCTCGAGGACATCCCTATCAACCAACTCCTTACATCCCTGAGTAATCTCGATAGGAGACAGCCGTGCCCCTCGTCGTCCCAATAAGTAACGCAGATCCTGCTCCAATAATATGCCGTGAGCACCACGCAGAGCAGCAAAGCCAGCGAGCACTATCCGCGCCTTGGGTGAAGAATCATTCCACATACGATCCAGATATGTTGAGGCCACTTCGATGGCCTCGTCAACCACGGCGTCCACATCCCTGGCCGACACCCGTCGGTCGATCGCGCAATGCTCAAAGAGGATGTGGCAGAGGAGCTGGATGAAATAAGGGTGGCCTGAAGTGAGTTCCATAATCCGCCTTACGGCGTGATATTCGTAGTCCAGGACACCTCTGGCTGGTTTGACGATGAGATCCCTGGCCGCGTCGTCATCAAGAGGGCCCAGTCTCCAGCGAAAAGCCTCGCCGAATAACCCTGGCGGCCTCTCAGGCCACTCTTCCAAAGTCAACACTAGACTAAGGTTCAGGTCGCTGTCCATCAGCAAGGAGAGATAAGCATAGAAACTCTCTCTTAATGATCCCTCTCCATCTTCCAAAGCCGTAAGCTCATCGAAAGCAAGCACCAAACGCTTGCGCTTGAGGGTCCTGTAAACCTGAGGGAGGAATGTCTCGTGGAAGTAGTTTGCGTTGCTCAGGAAATCGTTCACTTCGGGTTGGGGGAAGCGGACATCCTTCCCCCCCTGCAAGCTCGATGCCATGGCAGTCGCCACACGCCACAAAAGGAAGCCAAGCTTGTCTTCCCTTGCCGCTGACAGGTCAATGAGGAACAAGCTCTGAGGCAGATGTCGCTCTAGTTGGTTTAGAAGAGAGCTTTTTCCAATGCGATAGCTACCTTGAATTATGACAACTCGCTTGGTCCCTCTCGTCCCCAAGACCTCCCTGGCCCACGCCAGCAGGTCTTCGCGGCCAAAGAAAAGCGTCTCCCCAGCTACAGGCTCATCTATAATGTACGGATTAACTAAGTCTCGTTCGCTGTCCACTCCCACTCCTCACACTGTGACCATCGCGAGCGCCGTTCTCTGCTATGAGAGATAGTAGAGGATACGCTGACAGCTACCACAGTAGACCAAGTCCTGACCTCTACGCACCTTCTGAACCAAGCTAGTTGGCAAAGCAACCCTACAACCTAGGCATATGCCGCCCTCGAGAAGAGCTACCGCCTGTCCCCCCCGCAGCCGCCGCAGATCCTCATACACGGCTACATCCTCCTCGGGCACCACTAGAATAGCTTCGTCCTTCTGCGCCTTCAAGGATTCTAAGCGGGAACGCAACTCCTCTGCCTGCTGGTGTAGATCCTCCTGAGTCGCCTGCCACTCCTGTTCCATCCGCTGAAAATGCTGTTCCCCAGTCCTGAACCGGGATTCGTTCTCCTCAACCTGAGCCATCGTCTCCAAGGTCGTATCCTCAACCTCTGACTGTCGTCTTTTCAAGTACTCTATCTCCTGCTCCAAGCTGGCCAACTCTTTAGGATTGGTGATCTCACCTCCATAGAGCATTTCTTGAGTTGAGGCGATTTTGCTCGAGATCTCCTGCAAATCCAATTCGAACCTACGCAATTCACTTCGCGACTTTCTCAAAGCTTCCTCGGCCTTGGCCAGCCTTCGCTGCGCAGACAGCAACTCGTCGTCCTGGTCCAGCCCACTCTCCACATGGCTCAGGGTTTCCCTCTTCTCATCGATTTCCATGTCAATCAACTGTAATTTATAGAGTGCTTCAACCCTGTCAACCATGCCGCAGCCTCACTCCTAAGCGTATCATGACGGGATTGACCCCGAAGGTTATGGTCGCGATGGGTTGCGTTCAATTGTACTACAGCTCCGGGCAACATACAAGGTTTCATGTTCCGTGCAGAATCCCACACGCTACCGCGGCCCGTTGACGCGATCAGCAAGTCCTTGCGCCACCCTTCAAACGAGGCTACAATAGAAACCAAATGAAGGACCTCCTGACGGAACGTCGTTCTTTTCTCGCTTTGGCCTTCGTGACAGCCATATACCTCTTCTTGGTCTTCTTTGTGCTCCCTCAGGAAGCCTTCTTCAGCAGCGATGAGGGACTGAAGTTTATACAGCTCCAGAACTTAATCCGCAAAAGGGGGGGAGACTTCACCATAGACTATCCAGGACGGAAGCTTGACCCAGACCTGACTTTTGTACCAATAAACAACCCCCCTCCCCTCATACGGGATAGAAAGCTCTTCGCCGTCTATCCGATTTTTTTCCCCTTGCTCGCCGCCCCTCTCTACCGTCTCTTCAACGAAGCAGGCCTCTATCTGATACCTCTCTTCTCGGGACTGCTGACCTTGCTAATCAGCGCTTACATCGCGCATCTGACTGGCAAGAACGGCTTCCCCTCGATTCTGCTCCTGGGACTCTGCACCCCGCTGCTTTTCTATAGCCTGCTATTCTGGGACCACACATTGGGCACTTTGCTGTCCACCTTGGCCCTCTTGCTAGTCACAAAGAACCTTGAACGACCCAGGCAACTCTTCTTGCTAATGGGCGGAGTGGTAATGGGCCTGGCCATTTGGGTGAGATCAGAGTTGTACGTGATGGGGCTAGTCATGCCCCTTGCCCATTTCTTCTTCGCTGACCGACGTTTCCGCCATGCGGCTTCTATTTGCCTAGGAACCTTCGCAGCCCTGGTACCTCTCTGGCTATTTCAATTCGTCGTTTATGGCAACTTCATCGGTCCCCACGTAGGGCATTTAGCTTCACTGGGAGAGGAACTCCCTGTGACCACCAGCCGCCTGGCAATTGTCTATTACACTTTGTTGGAAGGCAACTCCAATCTTGTCCTCAGCTTCCTGTTCATCATGGCCTT
Organism: Anaerolineae bacterium; assembly: GCA_041559215.1. Lineage (GTDB taxonomy): Bacteria > Chloroflexota > Anaerolineae > UBA7937 > B3-Chlor > JBFFDV01. Next base: position 12,293 of record JBFFDV010000013.1, read on the forward strand.
TGTAGCTCTAACTTTGACTATCCGAAGCCCGAAACTCCGCGCTAACCCCATTTTGGTCATTAGCATCTTCGCCGTCCTGATGCTTACCAGCATCCCCAATATTCTGCAGGCCAACGCGGGAATGCCCTTCGGCGGGTTGATCACGACCACCCCTCTCCTTGTGTTCAGCTTTGTATGCCTATCAGACCCGCCCCTCGGGCAAAGATACCGCTTCCTCCTAGGTCTCAGCTTGGGATACGCCGCCGTTGTCTGCCTAGTAACCCCTGTCGATCCGGGCCTGCAGTGGGGTCCTCGATTTCTATTGCCTATCCTCCCTCCCTTGACCATATTGGGGTTGAACAACTTCCGAGCACTCACCCATCCACAGAATAGGCCATCGCCAAGGCCTCTTATGAAGATATGCTTCCTGTCCATAGCGGCCATGAGCCTGCTCCTCCAGGTATCCAGCCTGCGAACCATGGATATCCTTAAAACCAGAGATCTGAAACTGATCGAGGAGACCGCTCAGATCAGCTCCCCTTACGTAGTTAGTGATGAGTTCGGTTATGCTCAATATGTGGCTCCTCTCTTCTATGAGAAGCAGTTCTTCTATGTCCGAAATCAAGAAGCATATCAGAGACTAACAGAGACCTTCATAAGGAATGATATAAACACTTTCGCGGTGGTCACGTATCCCGTGCCCCATAGAAAGGCCGTTGATCCGTTGACTGCCGCTCAAGGATACATGGTCAGCGGAGCCGGCAACCAACTGTTTAAGATCGAAGAGCTAGATAAAGATCACTAGGCCAACCCTTCAGGGACTAGGCTCTATCCATATTCAATTAGTACGAATTTCTCATTGTCAATTTCTTGCCAAGTTGCTAGACTATGATTGGCGACTGAGAGATGAAAGTCCGAAGATTGTTCGAAGCTCTGAGCACAGAGCGGTTGATGATCTCCATCCTCTTGCTATGCATTTTCTTCATGGCCAGCCGAGAGATCATGGATCCCGACTTCTGGTGGCACCTACGCACCGGGCAATATATCTGTGAGACAAAAAGTATCCCTCGCCAGGACATCTTCTCCTATACCATGCCCACGCAGCGGTGGGTCACCCACGAGTGGCTAACAGAAATCGGACTCTACGTCACTTATGATCTCTCAGGACAGGGGGGGCTGATTCTCACTTTCGCAGCGATTATCACCGGAGCATTTGCCCTGCTCTATCTTCAATGCGCTGGACGTCCCTATCTGGCATCTTTCGTCGTCATCTGGGCAGCCATCACCTCGGCCGTGACCTGGGGAGCACGGCCTCAGATGCTCTCTTTCTTGTTGTCCTCCGCCTTCTTGTACATTCTGCACTTGTACAAAGTGGGACACAGAAAGTATGTCTGGCTAATGCCTCCACTTATGATACTCTGGGCGAATCTGCATGGGAGTTTCCTGCTGGGCCTGGTGTTTCCCGTGGTGTACATTGTGGGAGGTACGATAACAAACCTCTTCGGTGGTGGTGATGGGCAAGACTTGCGTTGGAGGGACATACGACTGTTATTGATTGTTGCCCTCATCTCCGGCATGGTTACAATAGTTAACCCCAACGGTGTCCAGTTGTTGCTTTATCCTTTTGGCACATTGGGAAGCCCAGCAATGCAAGCTTACATTATGGAGTGGTTCTCGCCAGATTTCCACCAGATTCAATTCCAACCCCTGGCGCTCTTCATCCTTCTGACAATTCTGGCCCTAGGCCTATCTCGACGCCCTCCGACTGCGACGGATTTCCTGTTCCTGATGGGGTTCGGCTATGCCTCTCTGCTCTCTGCCCGACATATCCCCTTCTTTGTATTGACGGCAGCACCTATTCTGACCACCCAACTCATGCACATCTGGCAGAGATCGCAGTGGTCGACACGCTGGCCCATGGGAAGACAACAGAGGGCCACCCCCCACTTCGCGCTTAACTGGCTACTGCTTTTCCTAGTAATCTTGGGCGGAGCCATCAAGGTGAGCCTTTCAGTGCAGGGCAACGCAGAAGCGCAGCAACATGCCTTCCCCGTGGATGCGGTGGACTTTGTTGTAGAGCAGCGGATTACGGGTAACATGTACAATCTGTATCATTGGGGAGGGTACCTTGTCTGGAGGCTATACCCAGAGCATAAGGTATTCATAGATGGCCGGGCCGATGTCTACGGGGACACCTTTATAGACGAGTATCTGCAAGTATATCAAGTACGAGAGAATTGGCAAGAACCGCTGGATAGGCATGGCGTGAATCTGATAATTATCGACACGGGCAGTTCCTTAAGCACAGTCCTGAACCACAGCCCCGAGTGGGAACGGCGCTATGTTGATGACAAAGCTGTTATCTTCGTCAAATAGGAGGAAGTAGAATGGTGAGGCGGCAAAGTTGGCCTGCGCACTATAGCTGGATGCTGTTCATACTGCTCCTGGCCTTTGTGTTGCGAATAGCCTATCTGGATGCTCAGAGCCTGTGGTGGGACGAGGCTTTGTCGGTTGTGGTCGGGAGCATGGATCTGCCCTCCTTGGTCGAGAACAGGCTAAGCATTCGTAACCATGCTCCCCTTTATTTCATGCTCTTGCACTTCTGGCTCGGCCTTGGTCTTGGTCACAGTGAGTTCGTGGTACGCACGCTGTCCGTCATCTTTGGTGTCCTGGCTGTGGCTGCCATGTTTCCTCTATCGAATCTCATAGGGTCGAAGAGGATGGGGGTAATAGGCGCTTTCGCTCTAGCCATATCCCCCTTCAATATCTGGTACTCTCAAGAGGTCAGGATGTATTCACTGGCGGTTTTCCTTGTAGTAATGAGTCACTACTTCCTTCTTCGACTTCTGCACGAGGACAAGATGCGAAACTGGCTAGGATATGGCGCCTCGACTTTGGCAGCCATGTACACTCACTATGTAGCCCTCTTCATCATATTGGCACAAATGACCTACCTGACGCTGATGCGCAGGAGGTACCGAGCATTGCCGGGCAGATGGCTTCTTTGTATGGTGATCCTAGGTCTGCTATATACACCCTGGCTTATCCCCATCTTCTTGCGAGGCGGTTTGGCCGGGGCCCCTATATCCTGGATTCCGGCGGCACGCCCTGAAGACCTATTCTGGACCATATACGACTTCGGCCTGGGCTCGACCGCAAGTACCACTCATCCTTTCAACGTCTTGGCTGCGCTGCTCTTGGTGGCAATTCTGGCCTATGTTTCATTCCTACTGGTCCGAAGAAAGCTTGTCACCCAACAGGGTAACAAGCTATGGTTTGTCTGGTTTTGGCTATGGCTACCCCTCGTGCTTGTCTTCCTGATTTCCCTCGATTGGCCCTTACCCCAAAAGAGATCGGTTTATATGGATCGGTATTTGAGCCCTTTGGTCCCCGCTTTTTTGATCTTAATTGGCTACGGGATAGTGGAAATCTCCAGGAGGAAGAAAGTCCTTGGCCTGCTCGTTACAATAGCCTTGCTGATACCTATTGGAGCATCAACCTATTCCCTGTTTTTCGATCAAAGGTATTATCGTGATCAATGGCGCGACGCGATAACTGAGATAGGACAGAACGCTCGAAGCGGAGACGTGCTGCTTGTTCGCCCTCACCAATATGTGCCCCTATATTACTACAATTTGCGAGAGATACCTTGGTACACAGTGCCCTATTTGGAGTCGAAGCAGGAATACGAGACCTTTCTGGACAGCGAGCGCCCTACCGATTTGAGCGAGGGCGGAAGGATATGGACTATGATAGTCTGTGAAAACGCTGATCCTCATCGCTTTGTGGAGGGAGCACAGCAAGAACTACGGGAAAAGGTGGAAAAGGACGAAATAAGGGCCTGGCTACTTCAGAACTACCAACTTCTCGAAGAAAGGGTGTACTACGGTATCTACCTGGCTCTGTATGGCAACAGTCAAGATCTCCCACAGAACCAAAGACAGGGATCTCGGACCTTGGTACTTTGGCCGGCAAGCCCTGTTCCACTACAGTGAGACGTAGGAGCAGCCCTCATACCTTCCGTTTGTAACACTTCAACCGCTGATTCGTTATCTATAGTGCAGATCTTCTGGTCTGATACGGCGTAATATGCAACAAATAGGTCCTGTCAAGCGAGTTCGTCCGTCTGTGCAAGGAGATGTCCAGGCTTTCAGCTCACTGTACAGTGTGTACCTTCACGCCATCTACAGTTGGATCTACTACTGACGGTTCGCCCTACAAACTGGGGATGCACCATGAGAATTAGGTGCCATTAACTACTATACATCATTCCGGATAATCAAGTTCAATGAGCGCGAAGTTCGAGAAACTGCGGATCAAACTGGCGACAATGTGGAGCCGGTGGCGGCTCACATGGAAAGAAGTGGGCGTTATCTTAGCGCTGGCGTATTTCACGCCAATAGGCGGTAGTCGTGCTGGCACCTTCCATTTCCCACTAGTGATGTTTTCTCACCTGATAGTCACGGTGCTCCTCATCGTCTGGACAGTGAATAGGTTTAGACACGGGCGATCGTTGCCCAAAACACCGCTAGATCTGCCGTTGCTTGTTTTCTATCTGCTGAATGTGATTTCTACTTTATTCTCAACTGAGCCTCGTCTGAGCCTCGAAAACCTACTGCATCTCACCATCTTTATCCTGATTTACTACCTTGTGGTGGACATGCTGATAAGCGGCTGGAGGATCTCATCCCTCGTGATGCCAATGCTTGTGGTTGCTAGCGTGATGATAATCGCAGAGCTTCTGGAAGTCGCACTCTGGCTGGGGATCTGGTACGCAGGAACGGGGGAGTTATCGCCTTTGCCAGCCCTAAACAATTACCGAAGACGGATCATCATGGGACCAGCCAATGTGCTGGCCTGGTACCTAGTCCTGCTAGTACCGCTTGCCCTTGCGCAATTCATGCGGGCCAATTCCCGAAAAGCTAAGATGAACATGAGCGTTTGGGCGATAGGCGCCATCCTGGTGTTCAGCTCAACTCTCTCACGAAGCGGTTTCGTGGGGATGGCTGCCGGGCTTGCAGCCTTCGCTGTATTGGTCATCACACCCCGCCTTCAACTCAGAAACAAGACATTACTTACATACCTGCGCATGCCTACCGTAATAGCAGGCATTTTGTTGAGCATCCTCCTGGGCGCTGTCTTCAGCACTGTCGCTCTGAAGCTGGCAGACCTCAGAGTTGGCACCATAGAGGTTAGGTTTGAACTATGGCGTGCAGGCCTGGAGATGATCGTCAGCCGCCCTCTCCTGGGAGGGGGACCAGGTACCTTTGGTTACCTGTTTCACCAAGTACCAGATTTCAATCGCTTTATACCGGATACATTTTACAACAATGCGCATAATGGCTACATCAACATCGCTGCTGAAACTGGCCTTCCCAGCCTTCTGATGGGGCTCTGGCTCATAGCGGCGCTGGCGATAGGCGTCTCGAGGAGTCCAAGAAACCCAGATGACGCCTCGAATCACCATCGTCTCATCATGAACGCCTGCTTCGCAGGCATAATCGGGCTCCTGGCTGCTACTTTGTTCGACGTTCCTTGGGTGTTTCCACTGATGACCCTGCATGTCATATTGCTCACAGCCATTATCATCAAGCCACACTCCATACCACACCGGCTCACAACGCAAGCGGCGCGCTGGCTGATTCCGGGAGCGCTAGGAGTCATGGCGGGAATCCTACTATGGACCGATAGCGCCCACTACTTCCAACAACGAGCCATCCAAGCCATGGATGATGACAACTTGCCCGCTGCCATCGACGCCCTGCGCAAATCAATATCAATAGATCCTTTCCTCTCAACATATCGCTTTCAACTGGGAGTAGTTCAAGGATATCTTGCCCTTGAGGAGCTTGATGAAACAGCGCTTCATCAAGCCATCGCGGCCTTTGAGGCGGAGATTTCGCGCGGAGGAGACACAGCAATCAACAACGGCAATCTAGCCTGGTTGTACCGGAGCGCTGGGGAGACTATAGAGGCTCTGAGTCACATGCAGCGGGCTGCGACCCTCGCGCCCCGTGAGAGTTGTTACCAACTGAGCTTGGGCTATCTGCTTGAAGAAGTGGGCAACTACCAGGCTGCCAGTGAGAGCTACGCCTCAGCCATCATGGTCAATCCTGCCCTCATAGACAGCGGTTTCTGGCAAGTCACCGCATACAGGAGAGACATCAAGCCTGATTTGCTGGCACAGGCGGGGCATCCAGCGCGCCCTCGGGGCGACGGACTAACCTGCCGGGAAGTGATAGCCGCCTACGACTACGCCTCCCAAGTTTATCACCGCATGGATTTGCGGGCTGATTTCTGGCCGGATTCGATCGCCCATTTGCCCTACGATAGTCAGGTTCACGAGTACCTAGAGCTGGCCAGAACGTATCGACAGACGGGTGAATCGGAGCAGGCTGACGAGTTGTGCCAATGGCTGGGGACGTTCTATGAATCTGGATATCTAAAGGAATTGGACGAGGGGGACGATAAAGAATGGCCTTGCCCCGATCGTAGGCCGCACTCCTCCGACGGCGTGGAATAGCCGGGGGTTATTCTTCCTCTCTGCTATCGAAGGCTGTGTTGTGAACAGGCGGAGCATTGGGCAAGCCCTGTAAAGGTATCTTTTTCAACATGATAGGCTCTTTCGAG
>JBFFDV010000014.1:0-18768 GCA_041559215.1 Anaerolineae bacterium
GCCCTGCACTATCTGACTGTTGGGCTTCATGCCGATAAAGATAAAGACGCCCGCGGCTGTGATCTCACGTTGCTCTCCGGTACGGTTATCCCGGACGAGCACCGACTCCAGCTTGTCCTTTCCGTGGAACTCGACCGCCTCGGTGTTCCAACTAATGTTGATCTTGTCGGTGCTCAGGACCTTATCTGCCAGCGTCTTGGTGGCGGAAAGGGCGTCCTCTCGCACCAGCATGGTCAGATCTGAGGCGAACTGAGTCAAGAAGAGCCCTTCTTCAGCAGCGCTGTTGCCGCCGCCGATAACGATCAACGGTTGGCCGTTGTAGAAGGGGCCGTCGCAGGTAGCACAAAAGTGAATGCCGGCGCCGATTAAATCTTCCTCTCCTGGGATGTTGAGTCGTCGATATTCAGCACCACTGGCGATCAGCACCGCCTTGGCGCTGTAGTGCTTTTCCGTGGAAGTGTAGACATGGCAGTGTGTGCTGTCAACCTCGATCCGCTTCACCTCCTGCGCCCCCAAGATCTCGACCCCAAAGCGCTCGGCTTGACGTACAACCTTTTCGGCGAATCTAGCCCCACTGATCCCATCGGGGAACCCGGGATAATTGTCAATGCGTTGGGTGATGCCCGCCTGACCGCCCACCGTGCTCCGTTCGATCAGGAGCGTCTCGATCCCCTCGCGGGCTGCGTAGATGGAAGCAGTCAGACCTGCTGGCCCTCCGCCGACGATGATCAGGTCGTAGAACTCAAGGCGTGCCTCGGTACTCAACCCCAGCTTGGCGGCCAAAGCGGCGTTGCTCGGTTCGACCAGGATCGAACCATCGCCAAAGACAATGGTCGGAATGAGACGCCTGCCCTTGTTGACCCGCTCGACATACGCGAGCCCCCTGGGGTCCTGCTCGACATCCACCCATTTGTATTCCACCTGCTGCTCGCCAAGGAACTTCTTGGCGCGGTGGCAATCGGGACACCAGCTGGCGCCGTAGATGGTAATGTCAGGCTGGTTCATGATACCCCACTAGATCCTTATAGCTAATCTTCTGCCTCGGTAGTTAACCCCAGCTTGGCAGCCAATTCGGCATTGCTGGGTTCTACTAGGATCGAACCGTCGCCAAAGACAATAGTTGGGACGATACGCTTCCCTTTGTTGACCCGCTCGACGTAGGCGAGGGCCTCGGCGTCCTGCTCGATGTCCAGCCAGCTGTATTCCACCTTTTGCTCGCCAAGGAACTTCTTGGTGCGGCGGCAATCGGGACACCAACTAACGCCGTAAACGGCAATATCAGGTTCGTTCATGACACCCTCCTGGAAACTCTTAGCTACTATTTAGGCTCGATAGTCAACCCCAGCTTGGCCGCCAACTCGGCATTGCTCGGCTCGACCAGGATCGAGCCCTCACCAAAGACAATGGTTGGGACGATACGCTTGCCTCCATTGACCCGCTCGACATAGGCACAGGCCTCAGGGTCCCGTTCGATGTCTACCCACTTGTATCGCATCTGCTGAATCTCCAGGAACCATCTGGCGCGCCAGACGTCAGGACACCAATCGGCACCGTAGACGATAATCTCAGGTTCGTTGATAATACCCTCGCCGACTCTCACAGATATTCTCCTGCCCTTGACGATCGGGAACCTCAAGGCATCAACCCGGCTCTTTCAATAATAGGCACGTCACTCTCGTTCTACACTGCGGACATACTCCAGAGGGCCGCCTCTATCATCTGACGTGCATTGGCCTTCCCCCAGTGCACCAGTGCCAGCCCCTCCTGCAAAGCATCCAAGGCATCAGCCGGGCGAGGCCCCTTTTCCAGAAGGCGTTTCAGCGAGAGGTACAACCAGATACAGCGGATGTAGTCAGGCAAGCTGCGTATTCCTCTCTCCTCCAAGGCAGCGGTCTGAGCATAGCCCTGCAAGAAGCGAAAAAGGGGCTCCCAGTTGAGAAAACCTGCATAGACCAGGTGTTTGAGATGGCCGGGCCGCGGCGAGGCAAAGTAGATCAACGCCTCGGCCAACTCCACGACCCGTGGTTGCCAACTGGCCTTGTCATAGTCCACGACACCGACGATTCGGTCGCCGTCGAAGAGCAGGTTATTGGCATAGTAGTCGCCATGGATGACTAGATGGGACAATGCACCGTGCGCAGCAAAGCGCACCGCCAGATCGGTCACCTGGGCTTCCAACTCCCGGGCTATCTCCGCCAACTCAGCGTCCCGGTCAAGCTGCCAGGCCTCGATCAGGCTACTCAGTGTCCTGCTGGCGATCGCCGGGCTGTACAGTTCGCCCCGATGCCGCAGGGCCTGGGTCGCAAAGCCCTTCACGCAGGTATGGTAGCGCCCGAGCGTCAGGGCAGCCTCTTCCAGGTGGGCTGGACGCTCATGATCATAGGGCTCGCCCTCGATGTACTCCTGGATGTCGTACAACTCGCCGCCCAGCACCAGAAAGGTCTCCCCCTTGAGGGTCGGCACGATAGTCGGGGCCGGGAAGCCTGCCTGCCGAAGCCGGCCAATGAGCTCGTGTTGAGCACGGATGAGATCGGGCTGGCGCAGCTGCGGGTGGCGGCGCTTCAGGAAGTAACGCCCTTTGGTTGTCTCAACGATCCAGTTCTCATTGACGAAGCCTTGCTCGGCGCGTCGCGCATCCCTCAGCTCCCCTAGGCGATAGCAACGCAGAACTCGGTCCAGTTGGCCTTCCATCGTGCTGCCACTCAGTATCTGCCCGCGCCCACAACCAGGATGCTAACTATTATTGTGGCTCTTCAAGCCCCACCCAGATGCTACCTTCCTCCATACGGGTGGGGAAGACAGGCAAGGGCTTTTCTCGCGAAATCGCCCCCAGCACTCGCCCCACCGCAGGGGGCCAGGGAGCCCATTCCCTGATCTGGCCAGTGCGGAGGTCAAAACGGCTGTGATGGCGCGGGCAAATGATAGCGCCATCGTCAGTCACTTTGCCTTTTTCAAGGGCTGCCCCCATGTGGGGACAAGTGTCGTTCACAGCGTAGATCTGGCCCCTGTGGTGAAGCAGAAGGATCTTACGTCCCCCGACCTCCACCACGCGCCGCGCCCCTTCAGGAAGCTCATCTTGCGAAAGAACTTTAATCCAATTCATCCCACCTACCTCTCTAACATACCTTTGGGTTTCCAGGCTCGATACGAAGACTCAAAGCCACATCACGAGGCCGTCGATACGGCTATCGCAGCCGTGCGGGTGTCACTCGAGGAACACTTAGTAGGGGAAGGAGCTCTGCGCAGCGCCTCCCACCAGAGGTAAATACATTATACATTTGACGGGGTGTCCTGTCCAGTGACGTCATAGACGGCGTTGCGCAGCCAAAGCCCGGGGAGTACGAAGGGTGTCACTTCGACCGCGCTCAGGGCAAGCCCCTCGCCTTTCATCCCGCCATATATTGGGGCGTGCACCCAATCGGCCCGCAACCCCTAGACCTGTGTTGTAAAAGTTCAATGATCTTAAGCTGTGGGGGCCTGCATACTCCCACCCGCCCTTTGGTAAACCTTCAATCCTTTGATGATGATTCCCCAGAACCTGCCTCGGGTTTGCTTCGCCCCTCCCCCAGTGCTTCACGCACCGTCCGCCTGATTTCCTCGATCTCCAGAGGCTTGTCCAAACAGCGATAGACCCCCAGCCGGTCGACCTCACCCCTCATCTTGTAGCAGTCATAAGCTGTTATCCAGATCACAACTGCAGCCGGATTCAAGGCCCTGATAATCTCGGTGAGCTTCACACCCTCTATGTCAGGCATCCTGATATCGGTAATAACGAGATCGAAAGACATCTCCTCCATCTTGTTCAGGGCTTCGCGGCCACCCCCAGCGGTCACGATCTCATATTCCTCGCCCAGCATGGCCAGGCCCTCGCTCAAGACAAAGAGTACTGGCTCCTCGTCATCAACCAGCAGAATACGCTTACGGAAGCTCATCTATTCCTCCGCTCTGTAACGGCCTCATTGTCATACGATCCCCTGGGTAAGTGAGCACACACAGGGCCGGTTCTGGCGGTTGAGATCGAACCGGTTGTTCACAGCTGATCACAAATTCAATCAGTATTCCCATGCTTCAGACGCTCGTATTACCTTGCAAACCGCTGCTCCTTCGACGCGGGCGAAGCAATCCTGCCGAGCGATATACGGTCGGACTCTGAGTGCATGCCCTCTCCAGCCTTGACATCGCGAGCCAGTAATTAGCGACACTTCCTGGCTGCCTCAGCATCTATAATACTTAGATCACAGTTCAACAATTATATATACAGGCCGCGCGCTTAGCCCGGCCTGTATAGTTCACCGAATGTATTCACCTGCTGCCGCTAGGCAGAGCGTGGCCCGCTGCATAGTTCAGGACATCCAGCGCCGGCTCGGGTCAGCCACGGTCGAGGCCGTGATGATGTACCACTAGGCCGCCGAAGGGGTGCAGATACACACGATTTGCCCGGCGCTTTATCCTGACTAAGTTGATGGTGGTGGTTATTTTGGCAGCGGGCCACGCCGTCCACATTGGTCTGCACCCACAATCGGTAGCCTATAGCCTCTTTTGTAGTCACAATTGTCAGGTCGTCCGCCGCGAACAAGTCAACGTACTACTCTCGAGAGGCCGTCGTGGTCATTTTCAGCCGTCACCATCTCAGATGTACCGCCAAACTCACTATTAAGGTACGTTCAAGACAGAAGGCGCCCGCGATTATAGCTGCAAAGACCTAGTTATCATGATACCATAAAAGAGCAGTCCCAAACCGACGGATCTGGTTGGGACTGCGGTTGAGTTTAGTTGAAAAAGTTGGGATTTGGTTGGGTTTGGCCTCACGGGTGTCAGGAGAGGCTTGCTATGACCCGTCTCTACTCCACAAATCTATACCCAACCCCACGGACGTTCACAATGAAGCGCGGACTGGAGGGGTCGGGTTCCACTTTCCGCCTCAGCCCGTGTATGTACCACTTGATGATCTGGCGTGCTTCGTGCAGGTCTTGGCACTCGTACTGCTGTACCGCCCACACGAGTTCCTTAGGGGGGACCACCCGGTGGGCATTTCGTATCAGATGGACCAGCAGCTTGAACTCGCTAGGAGTCAATTCCAATGGCAGTCCGTCCAAGGCCACCAAGTGTTTCTTCAGGTCAATGAAAAAGGGACCACGGTCTAGGGTCTGCCCTTCCCCACCCATCTCTTGGGATTGGACCAGCCTCTTCCGTCGCTCCAGCGCCTCTCTAACCGCTTGCCTCACCTCGTGAGGCTCGACCGGCTTGAGCAGGTAACCATCCACCCCCTCCCGTATAGCGGCCATAGCTGACTCCAGTGTGCCGTGGCCGGTTAGCATGACGACGACCGTCTCCGGCCAGCGCCACCTTATCGCCTCCAGCACGCGCAGGCCGTCTACCCGCCCACCCAGCATCAGGTCCAACATTACTAAATCAAATGGGGTCTCCCGCAGCCGCTCCAGTGCTTCCTCACCGCTGGCCGCCGTCACCACGACATATCCAGCACGTCGCAAGGTCTCCTCAAGGAAAAAGCGAATCCCCTCTTCGTCGTCGACCACCAGCGTGTGCATTTGTTCTGCCATCGATCATTCCCCCGCTCTTATATGCCACTAGGAGGCTGACTCTCAACCTATTGGTGGGATTTCCAGCCGAACCTTCTTCATGTCGGCAGCCAGACCGCGAAGGTAGTCCCTTCCCCCAACCGGCTCTCTACCTCGATGCAGCCTCCATGCTCCTCCACAATGTTTTGGCTGATGAACAATCCTAGCCCCAGGCCGTCAGGCTTGGTGCTGTAGAAAGGGTCAAAGATGCGCGCTAGAACATCTGGAGCGATGCCCAGTCCGCTGTCGGTAAAAGAAACGCATACCTCTTTCCGCTCGCTGCACAGGGTGGCGCTTATCTGCAACTGACCGCCCTGAGGCATAGCGTCTAGAGCGTTGAGTACTAGATTCAGAAACACCTGTTGCATGCGATCAGGCACCAAGATGAGAGGAGGCAGATCCTCGGCAGGTCTCCAGACCACCTCGACCCGGTGCTCCTCACACTGTTTCCTGCTCAGTGTAAGCACCCGCTCCAACAGTCCTCCGACATCGGTAGGCTCTCTCTCCTCTGGCTCCGACCGCCTCTGCAGGTCGCGTAGTTGCGCCACGATCCGGGCTGCACGTTGCAACTCCTCGCGGCCGACGTGAAGATACCGACTGGCGTCGCCGCCCACAGCCAGTGTCTCTGCGGCTAGACCCAGGCAGCCGATGACCGTTTGCAGGGGGTTATTGATCTCATGGGCCAGCGAAGCAGCCAGCCTACCCGCGATTGCCAGCTTCTCTGTCTGGATCAGGGCAGCCTGGTTTTGTTTCCGCTCGGTGATGTCGCGGACAAGGATTATGTCAGTAGGTTGACCATGCCAAACGGTCCGCGCAGCCGTTATCTCTACTGGCACTGTCTCACCACTATTATTAACGATCACAGTCTCATAAGTTGGCGGGGCAGACTCGCCCGCAAGTCTTTTTTGGAGTCGGCCTGTGACCTTCTGCAATTCGTCAGGGTGCACCAGATCATTCAGGTTCATCTCAAGCAGTTTGGCGACCCCATAGCCGCTTATCTCAGCAGACCTCTTGTTCACGTAGGCGAGCTCTCCAGTGATCGTGGCTATTACGATAGCATCATTAGCGTTCTCAGCTAGAGCCCTGAAGTTCTCCTCGCTCTCCCGCAGCGTCTCCTGCGCCTTGACACTCTCGGTAACGTTCACCAGGCCAAGTATAAGAGCCTGCACTTTGCCAGAGGTGTCCTTTACGGGACGAAGCGTCCAGTCCCAGTATGTGACTCCACGTTCCGGGCGATCCACATACTTAAAAGGCTTCGCATAGGCTGTGTAGGGCTGACCAGTCTCCACAACATGACGGAAGATAGATTCGTTCTCTTCGTGAGGGAAGAGAACAAAATGGTTCTTGCCGACGAAGAAGCCAGGCTCGCGGCCGTCCGCCGCAGCGTAGGCTGGGTTGACGCGGATGAAATTGAAATCCGAGTCCATATAGGCGATCGAGAAATGTGTCGTGGAGAAGATTTGCTCCAAGAGCTCATTGGCCTCCCGCAGCTGGACCGTACGCGCTTCTACCAACTTCTCGAGTTGCTGTCGGTGTAGCTCCAGTTCCTCCTCCGCTCTTTTGCGCTGCCTCTCCTCGCTAGCTCTCTGCAGCTTCGCATGTAGCACTGGAGCGATAAAGTCAGCCATGTCTTCCACCAACTTTATGTCCTGCTCGTCATAGTCCGTCGCCTTGTTAGCCAGGGTGATACCGCCGATGACCTCATCGTTGTGTGTGATAGGCACGACCATACTTCTGAGCACAGGAACATGCCCCCCGGGCACATGGCCAGGCTCATTGGACCAGAGTGTCTTTCCCTCTATCAGAGCCCGGCCCCAGATGCCGCCCCACGTCTGGCGAGGAAAGATGATGTCCTTGTCGGCCACCTGGCACTGCTCCCAAATATCCCTGGTCAGGGAAGGAGCGACCCAGGACCCATCCTCGTTGATGTATCCAAAGACCCCGTGCTTGCTCTGTGTCGCCTCCAAAATGACCTGCAACACTTCTCCGTACATCGCGTCGTCAGGGAGCGTGAGAAAGATCAGATCTATCCGGCTTCTGATGCTCAGTTCTCGCTCTCTCTGCCGCAGCGCTTCCATCGCCCGCTTGCGCTCGGTGATGTCGCGCACCACGGCAAGAACAGCCGGCTCGCCTTGATATTCGATCCTGCGGGCACTGACCTCTACCGGGATGAGCCTGCCATCCTTAGCGAGATGCGCCGACTCGACCGTAGTGGTTTCGCCCGCCCATATCCTCTTCTGGTTGTTTTTCATCAGCTCGCGGAAATCCGGATGAACTAAATCCGCAGCGCTCAATCGGAGGAACTCTTCACGGCTGTAACCCAACCGCCGAAGCGTAGCCTCGTTGCAGTCGAGGAATCTTCCCTGTGAGCTGTAGACTAGCACTGCATCGCTGATGCCCTCAAAGAGCTGCCTATACCGCTGCTCCGATTCCCGCAGCGCATCCTCTGCATAACTGAGTTGGGTGCTTTTAACACTCTCCCAGCGCCCCTTTCGCTTTACGAGGGCGAACTCGTGGTTGGAGACGACGTCCATAATTTCGGAGGACCCGCATTTCTCGAGTGCATAGGTGCAAAGGGCGATCATCCTATGGTCTTGGATCACACCATCCACCACTTCTTCATAATCGGTGAAGTCCCTCCAATCTGCCTCTTCAAGCCAAAAAGTATTCCCTGTAAGGCGCAGGCCACCAAAGCCTCTTCCCATGGCCTGATTCTCTTTTGCGACCCAGCCCTCCAACGCCTGATTAGCATCGAAGGCACCCGATTTGAGGTACCATTCGGTGTAGTCTAAAATCTCTATCTGGCCCCTATCAATGTATTCATCAAGATCAGGCACTACTCTTTTTAGTGCAATCTTCGCATCCGCAGCCCCTAATGGTTCTGAAGTAACCCACATGCAGAACTCATTCTGCTCCAACCCCGCTTTGAAATAGGGTATGAGGATATCAAGCAAATCCTCCTTGGTCTGGTAGAAAAGGCAGAAATGGGTACCCCAGGCTACATCGCCGATAATCTCGATCCCCGTCCTTCTGGTTCTCTCTCTCATCACAGTTACCTCCTATTCGACTAGGACAACGCCTCCTATCGAATTTCTAGTTCCCGATTGGCATCTAGGTGCGAGGCCGCTCCTCGTCGCAACCCTTGGTCATCTATCCGCCTGCCCGCCCTCTGACGCCGCCAGTTCCTCGGCGCAGTTCCACAAGCACATTTGCGGGTTGCTTATTGGTGCCGCCTAGATCATTCATGTCCGGCAATGCCAAAACAGACAGGAAGGCAACTCGACAAACGCCAAGTCAGCTCACCACTGGCTGTAACAGGCATAATGAATATTATAACACATATCGTCTAGTTTTGCATCGATGGCAACAGATGGCGTTGCGCAGCAGAAGCCCAGGGAGCACGAGGGGACACCCTCGTGTCCTTCATACTCCTATATCTTGCGGCCTGCGCCTAATTGCTGCGCAAGCCCCAGATTGGAGCAAGGTCAGGATTCGAGAGCTTGACCTGCCACGATGACCCCCAACTGATGGGAGAAATCAGTGACTCAAGCTAAGCAGCAGCCCATGGAGTGTTCCAATGCCATTTTTCCACACCATCCGCCTGCACGGTTTGAATTTCAGGTTCGGCTGTGCTAGAATTGAGTAGACGAGGTATGAAGTGAACGAAGAGCAGATTCTACTGACCCCGGAAGGCCGAGACAGACTCAAGGCGGAGTTGGAGCACCTGCGCACGGTGCGGCGCCCCCAGGTGGCCCAGCAATTGCGAGAGGCCGCCGATGAGGGGGATCTAAACGAGAATAGCGGCTATGACGACGCAAAACATGAGCAGTCTTTCGTCGAGGGACGTATTCTGACCCTGAAGACCCTGCTCACGAAAGCTGTAGTTGTCGAGGATCAAGCGGGCACAGACAGCGTGGCCTTCGGCTCCCGGGTCACGGTCATGGAGCGAGGAGGTGGGCAAGAGACCTTTCAAATAGTTGGCTCCGTGGAGGTTGATCCCAGTGGCGGCCGCATCTCCAACGAGTCGCCCCTGGGCAAGGCGCTCTTAGAGCATAAGGTTGGTGAAGAGGTGGCCGTCAAAACCCCAGATGGCCTGCGATATTTTGAGATCCTGGATATTCGATGACTGAGGAAGAAACCCAGGAATTGAGCGAGCTCTTGCGCGAGCGACGCCTCAAGCTGGAGAGGCTGAGGGAGTCTGGCAGAGATCCTTACCCTCTCCGGGCAGAGTGCACCCATACTACGGCTCAAGCGCTCACAATGCTTGAGGAATGGAGGGAAAGGGAAGGTAAAGGCGGCCTTCCCGATGTAGTCACACTTTGTGGGCGCATAATGAGCGTGCGGGTGATGGGCAGGGCCTCCTTTGCCCATATCGCCGACGGCAGCGGGCGCATACAGATTTACCTCCGGCTGGCTCAGGATGGTGTGGACGAGGAGGCTTATGAGTTATTCAGACGAGACCTGGACATAGGCGACATCATTCAGGCCGGGGGTACGCTGTTTGCCACTCGGACTGGCGAGCCCACCCTGAAGGTGACCGAACTAACCCTGCTGGCCAAGTCTCTGCGGCCCCTGCCTGAGAAATGGCATGGTCTCAAGGACGTAGAGACGCGATATCGGCAGCGGTATCTGGACCTCCTCGTGAACGAGGACGTGCGCCACATCTTCATCACCCGCAGCCGCATCATCTCCGCTCTGCGCCGCTTCATGGACGAGCGGGGGTTCATCGAGGTGGAAACCCCCACGCTGCAACCGATATATGGTGGGGCGATGGCCCGTCCCTTTACCACCTACTATCACGCTCTGGACCAGGAGGTTTTTCTACGTATCGCCGATGAGTTGTATCTGAAGCGGCTCATCGTGGGCGGCCTGGATCGCGTTTACGAGATATGCAAGGACTTTCGGAACGAGGGGGTCTCCTCCCAGCATAATCCAGAGTTCACTCAATTGGAGGTGTATCAGGCCTACGCAGACTATCATAACATGATGACCCTGGCGCAGGATTCTTTTTTCCACGTCGCCCAGGAGGTCTTGGGCACAGCCCAAATAAGCTATCAAGGCCACGCCATCGACTTGACACCGCCCTGGCGCCGCTTGCCCATGAGGGATGCCATCCTGGAGGAGACGGGCATTGATATCGAGGAGGCTACCACCTTAGACCTGCTGCGTCAGCGCGTCGAAGAGGAAGGGTTGGAAGTGGATCCTCAACCTACCTACGGGAAGTTGGTGGAGGAGATATTCAGCGAATATGTAGAGCCCAAACTGATCCAACCCACGTTTATCACTGACTTTCCTCTGGAGATATCCCCCTTCGCCAAGAAGGAGCCTGACAAACCTCACCTTGTGGAGCGGTTTGAGTTGTTCATTGGGGGTCTGGAATTGGGTAACGCCTTCAGCGAGTTGAACGATCCTCTTGACCAGCGAGAACGCTTCCTATCACAACGGGATTTGTGGGAGGCTGGCGATGAGGAAGCCCACCCCATGGATGAGGATTATATCCGGGCCCTGGAATACGGCATGCCGCCCACCGGTGGCATGGGCTGGGGTATAGACCGCATGGTAATGCTCTTCACCGACCAATCATCGATCCGCGAGGTGATCCTCTTTCCCCACCTGCGCGCCAAGGGAACCATACCTTAACGCCCTTGCATGTGGCCCTCCTGTGGCACATGCATCAACCGTATTACATAGATACAATCACCGGAAGATCTCCCCTTCCCTGCGTGCGTCTTGATGCCACAAAAGACTATCTCCACATGGCAGAGGTCCTTCGGGATCACCCCCAGGTGCATGTCACCTTCAACCTTGTCCCCTCCCTCATCGAGCAACTGCAGGCATATTTAAAGGACAAGACGACAGATCGTTGTGTGGACTTGAGCCTTCGAGACGATTCTACGCCTGGAAGTCGATGAAGAGTTATCCCCTTACCTGCTAAACATCTATCTTTCCTCCCCTCGAGCCTCGCGTACCAATAAGAGCCTTCGCTATGCAAACAACAGCCCAGAGCTCTATGTGATGGGTGTTGCCCTGCCCTGGGAGATAGCGATCTCCACCCCGGATCATCAGATCAGTCTCTCCTGAGCCGATGGACAAGAGATCTGGCGACCAATCGCCGGCTCGCTTGCTTTGGCGGACCTACGTTTACAACTGGGCGATGAAGTCAACCTGGTAGTCGACGTGGTCAAGGACAGGGTGGTAGTTGAGGCTTTCCCACTGGACGATTATCACACTTTCACCCGGGCAGAGATGGGCTAGAATCTTTGCACTTTCAAGTCCCTTATCATATAATATCAAACAATAGTATTCCCCCCCTCGCTCTTCCGCAAAGCTGTACGATGCGGCATCGGAACAAAGAGGTTTGAGAAGAGGGTAGGAGTGAACCATGCTTGATTTGAAGTTCATTCGCGAGCATCCAAACGCGGTTCGTGAGGCCCTGGTCAAGCTGAACGACACAGCGCCTATTGATGAGATATTGGCCTTGGACGAACAAAGGCGAGAGTTGCTGGCCGAGACCGATGCCCTGAAACATCGGCGCAATGTGGTGTCTAAGGAGATCGGCCTTATGGAGGAGAAGGACCAGGCGCTGATCGAGGAGATGCGGGAGGTAGGCGCTCGCATCAAGGCTCTCGATAGCAGACTCAGCCAGGTGGAAGAAGAACTGAACTACCTCCTCCTCCTGGTGCCTAACATGCCTGACCCCTCTGTCCCTGTAGGCCGGGATGAGAGCGAGAACGTGCTGGTGCGCACTGTGGGCGAGCCTCGCCAGTTCGACTTCGAGCCCTTACCCCACTGGGATCTGGGGCCGACGCTGGACCTCATTGATTTCGAGCGCGGGGTCAAGATATCCGGCACCCGTTTCTACATCCTCAAGGGATTGGCGGCCAGGCTGCAAAGGGCAGCCATCACCTGGATGATTGACGTGCATGTTAAGGAGCATGGCCACATCGAAGTCTATCCCCCCTTCCTGGTGCACGGTGAGTGCCTGGTGGGCACCGGCAATCTGCCCAAGTTCGCTGACAACCTTTATCGTTATGAGCCTGACGACCTGTGGATGATCCCCACGGCGGAGGTACCGGTGACCAACCTACACCGCAATGAGATCTTGCCTCCGGGTTCCCTGCCCATCAAATACGTCTCCTACACAGCCTGTTTCCGACGTGAGCATATGTCGGCGGGACGGGACACACGGGGCATCAAGCGAGGCCATCAGTTTGACAAGGTAGAGATGGTCCACCTCGTAGAGCCAGAGACCTCTGCCGAGCATCTGCAGGATTTGGTGCGTAATGCAGAGCGGATAGCTGAACTACTGGAAATTCCCCATCGCGTGGTGGAGATGTGCACTGGCGACCTGGCCTTCTCGGCGATGAAGAAGTACGATGTGGAGATGTGGTCACCCGGGGTCCAGGAATGGTTGGAAGTCTCCAGTTGTAGCAACTTCGGCGACTTTCAAGCCCGTCGCGCCAATATCCGTTACCGTCCTGAAGCGGGGGCCAGGCCGCGCTTCGTGCACACCCTGAACGGTTCTGGACTGGCCTTGCCCCGCGTGATGATCGCCATCATGGAGAACTACCAACAAGCCGATGGCAGCATTGTTATCCCTAAGGTGCTTCGGCCTTACATGGATGGCCTGGAGGTCATTCCGAGTGTAGTATAGGGCCTTGTGCCCGTCTTATACCCATCGTGAGTCGCCCATCCCTCAACGGGGCGCGAGTCACGAAGACGCTTCGATAGTGATAGAGAAGGAGGAAAGATGTTAAGGAGTTCAATTCAGATAGCCAAGATAGGTGGTATTGCCATCAACATCCATGTGAGCTGGATTCTCATCTTCATCCTGGTCACCTGGACGCTGGCGGGGAGCTACTTCCCGCTGAACTACCCCGACTGGTCTCCTACGCTTTACTGGACGGTGGGCCTGGCTACCAGCGTGCTATTCTTCGTGTCGGTGCTGTTGCACGAGCTGGCCCACTCCTTTGTGGCCAAAGCCAGGGGCCTGCCGGTAAAGGATATCACACTCTTTATCTTCGGCGGCGTGTCCCAGATAGGCGAGGAACCTGAGACGGCGGGAACCGAGTTTGTCATGGCCCTCGTCGGTCCACTGACCAGCTTCGTCCTCGGAATCATCTTTGGGGCGGTATGGTTCCTCTCCAGAGGCATCAACGAGCCCTTGGCAGCCCTCGGACAATACCTTGCCCTCATCAATGTGATCCTGGGATTCTTCAACATGATCCCAGGCTTCCCGCTGGACGGCGGGCGCGTGCTGCGCTCTATCCTGTGGCAGGGCACGGGAAACCTGACGAGGGCAACCCGTTGGGCTTCTCTGGTGGGACAGGCCGTAGCCTATCTCTTCATCCTGTGGGGCATATGGCAGATCTTTACTGGCAACTGGGTAGGTGGCCTGTGGATAGCGTTCATCGGCTGGTTTCTGGACAACGCTGCCAGTAGCAGCTACCGTCAGTTAACGGTCAGAAACCTCCTTGCTGGGCATACCGTCAGCGAGGTAATGAGCCAGGAGTGCCGGGAGGTGGACGCTGGGCTCACCCTTGACAGGCTGGTTAGTGAACACATGCTGCGTACCGGTGCTCGCTGTTTCCCGGTGATCGAAGGTGGCGCGCTTCGAGGGCTGCTGACCCTACACAACATCAAAGGAGTCTCTCAGGATCGCTGGGCTACTACCACAGTGCAGCAGGTGATGACACGCCTGGAAGAGCTCAAGAGGGTAGGGCCTGACGAAGAGCTATGGACCGCCATGCAGAACATGACCGAGGAGGGCGTGAATCAGTTGCCCGTCATGGATGATGGCCAGTTGCTAGGGATGCTGGGCCGGGACAACGTCCTCTCCTTCATCAGGATCAAGGGAGAGCTGGGCATTTAAGCCTTCCCACCACGTGTCTTCGGGCAAACGGGCTGCGCGCTGCTGCACTATCGCACATGGGAGACAGACCCGCAGTTCTCTCTCTGCGCATCTCAGCACAGATGCTGGCCATGTGCTTATGCACGCGCGGGGTTGAGACAGCCGGTGGCATGACTTTGCAGTAGGTCACATGCCATGAGTCGCGACGTTGCGGGAGTGCACCTTAGGTGAGGCGCCGAGGATCGACATGGTCGAGATGTCAAAAGAGCTCATAGATTTGATCAACAAAGTTCCGTCTTGCTACCTGGCCACAGCAACAAGGGACGGGGTTCCCAATGTAGATCCCTTCAGCTCAGTTAGAGCAGTAGGTCCTGACACCATCATCATCGCTGCCAACAGAGCAGGAAAGACTGTAACGAATCTTAAGGGAAACCCAAGAGCGGCTCTGGTGTTCCACTCCCAACCGCCGCCAAGGGGAGAGGCTTCCATAGAAAAGCTGGCGCTGGTCATAGGGGGACAGATCAAGGGGACGGCGACTATACTGACATCTGGTGACTTGCATGAGCAGGCGAAGCGCATGACGGCCCAAATGCTGGGTCCGCAGGCGGCTGAAGCCTTCGACGCGACTATTGTGCTCAAAGTGGAGGAGGTTTTCTCTATCACTCCAGGGCCTAAAGCTGGAAGGTGAATCGCCTAGCATAGCTTCGCAGTCCTATCACTAGGTTCCGCAACTGCTCCCCTACTGGACACAGTACACAAAATTAGGGGAGTATGTTCTTTCTAACCGGATAAGAGAAAGAAGAGGGGATTGAAAGTGTGCGAATTTCCGAGCAGCGGTGAGGCCATAGATACTTTGCTCAAAGTGGCAGAGGGTGCCAGGAGCGCTTTGATCGTGACTCACGACGACCCGGACCCCGACGCCATTGCCAGCGCCATGGCTCTAGCATACCTGTTTCAGCAACGGCTGGACTTGGAGGCGACTTTGGCCTATGGGGGCATCATCGGCCGAGCCGAGAACAAGGCCATGGTTCGGCTCCTGGCCATTGAGATACATCGCCTCGCTCAACTGGACGCCGGGGAGTACGATGTGGTCGCTCTGGTGGATGCGCAGCCGGGGGCCGGAAACGTTCATCTACCCCAAAATATTACTCCCGCCATCGTCTTTGACCATCATTCTGCCGTCCACTCCGACATGGCAGGGCTGCCGTTCGTAGACCTTCGCCCAGGGTCCGGGGCGACATCGACCATCTTGACCAGCTATCTCAGGGCAGCAGACCTGGCTCCGGATCGCAGGACGGCAACAGCTCTCTTCTATGGCATCAAATCGGATACGATGGGGCTGGCCCGGGCCGCGGGCGAGGATGACATAGAAGCCTATCTGTACTTGCTCCCCTTGGCCGATACAAGGGTATTGGCGCAGATTGAGCAGGCTCAGGTTCCCTTGGCCTACTTTCGCGCCTTTGAACGGGCCCTGGAGCGTACATTCATCTACGACGATGTGCTCATCTGCAATCTGGGGTCGATGGACTGGCCGGATCTGGCGGCGGAGATGGCCGACTTCCTGTTGCGGTGGGAAGGGGCATGCTGGATCGTCTGCATGGGCCTTTTCGACAAGATGATCGTCATCTCGGTGCGGACCAATGATCTCGACGGTGATGCCGGCCTCGTAGTTCAGGATGTGGTCAGGGGACTGGGGACGGGTGGGGGGCATGGCTTGATGGCCGGAGGTCGGGTTCCCCTGGATGGGAGGTCACCTGCAGGGGTGGTGCGCAAGCTACGCAACCGCTTCCTGAGTCGCCTGGGACGAGACGGACAGGCGAGACAGAAGCTAGTGTAGAAACCTTCGGGGCATGGCAAATGATCCGTCCCACTGGAAGACCTGGAGGCTCGGCTTTCATACCCCGAGGATGAGAAGAAACTACCGTGGCCCGTCCTGTCTCGCTGCCAGGCGTTCTGCCTGCCGCTCTTTGCCTCTCGCCATGCGTTCTTGCTCCTCATCGGTCTCCGCGATCAACGCTGGCACCTCACATGGCCTGCCGCTCTCATCAAGAGCCACATACACGACGTAGGCGGAGTTAGTGTGGGTCTTCTCCCCTGTCAGGGGGTCCTCGGCCTCCACCAGCACTTCTACCTCCATGGAAGTACGGCCCACATAGCTTAGGGAAGCTGTGAATGTAACCAGATTGCCAACGTATACGGGAGAGAGGAAGGTCATCGAGTCCACAGCGACCGTCACCACATTGCTGCGGCTGTGTCGCACAGCCGCGATGGCCCCTGCCTCGTCCACAAGCTTCATGATGACGCCGCCCTGCACATTGCCGTGAGGATTGGCATCCGTGGGCAGCATGACCCGACTGATGCTGACCCTGGAATCGCTTATATGCTTGGCTTCTTCACTCATTGCTTGGCCTCCTCAAAGATCTATTATACCATAGTTTGCTCCAGCGGGTGGATTCTGGCGTCACGCCTATCTCGACACAACACGCTGGCCACCGAGAGCGCTAGTACATCACAGGACAAAGCATTCTAGTCCTCCATATTAAAGGCACCTCCTTTGCCAATGTACCGACAAACAATACCATGCTAATTTGATTTTGTAGTACAGTCTCGCCCCTTTCGTCTGTAACGTTTCGAGCGGTTCTTCGTTATCTATTCGAGAGCATGCTAGCTTGCCATGTCAGAAAAGGCGGCAGAAAGGTCTTGTGAGGAATTGTACGCCTGTACCTTGCCGTCTTCTGTCAAGTAGGACGTTAACAATGCTTCGCCATGAGACTTGGGATGCGCCCATATATAGTACTAAAGTACCCTCCCTGCGTTTGTAACGTTTCAACCGGTAATGCGTTATCTATGGTGAAGTACGGTGGCCTGCCATGGGAGAAAATTGCAGCAGTATATCCTGTGAGGAGGTGCAGCCGGTCAAGGTACCAAAGTACTCTTGACATGACACTGTCATTCTTTTATAATGGTGGTGTCGAAAACTGAGGTTCTCTGGTCGCTAGTTCTTTGCATATGAGGGAGTAAGGAGGTTGAAGTGGAAAAGAGACTCTGTTCAAAACTGGGAATCGCACTCATCATCGTTGGGAGCGTATTCCTGCTCGGCGTTGCCGCGGTCTTCGCGGCTAGCAACTCGGAGCCTTGGTCCTCGCTACTCACCGGTCCAAGGAGTGGCCCCAGCGCGGCGCCATTACTGGATGACCAGCCAGAGGACAACGACGACGGGGATGGCCCCGAGTTGGGGATTGGTGGCCTCAAACTAGCTGACGTCATCACTAAGACGTTCGGAACGGACATCATATCGTACACCACCATCGTCAGCCTCCGCACGGGTACATATGAAGTGGGCGGGCAACCTATCACTCGTTCCTTCGGATGGGGCCAGATCTTCAAGCTGGCGTGGCTGACTGACTGCTTCAGCGACTCGCTTGGAATTAGCGTTGACGACCTCGTGATTTCGAGGACGCAGGAGCATATGGGCTGGGGCAAAATTCTTTACGCTGTGACGGGGGAGCATGGCTTTGGGCGCGTTGCTAAGGGCAAGGAGGACGTGCTGCCGAGGAATCTGGGCCAGGCCAAGAAGTGCCTGAGAGAAGGCAATTGCCCTCAAAGCGAGCCGGTCACTAGCTCAACTTCCTCACATGGTCAAGGCAACGCAAATGGTCATAACACACAAGGCCAGGGCAACGCGTACGGTCATAACAAAGAAGGCCAGGGCAATCCACATAATGGGGACAATCCGGGTCGCGGTGACGAGCGCGGTCAGGGACACGGCAACGGGAACGGCAAAGGCAAAGACAAGTAAGGCCATAGAACAACTTCTACAATCAATACTCAGGAGCAATGTCGGGGGTTAGAAACCCCCGACATTTTTTGTGCGAGTTGTCGGGCCTTTGCGCTAGGCGGGGTGACGCGCCAGCCAGCCTCGAAGATCTGTCAAGCTGAGGTGCCAAAGGTATCTCGATCAATGGATATGCATCGAACGGGCGGGGCAAGCGGCGTTTAGTAAGAACCGGTTGTCATCTAATCATGCTTGCACTGTCTTCACAGCCAAAGGTTGGCGGCGTTGCGAATCGCGTTAGGGTGTAACCCCAATGCTGTTGCATTAGCTTGCCAGCACGAGCTCCTGTTGGCCCCCACCCCCCTCAATCCCCCCTCCCCCAGTGGCTGCCGCACCGCGTTACCAGTTCTCCCAATGCACTGGGGGAGGGGGGAAGTAAACTTTCTGTGGGGGACACCCCCACTTCCCCCGCCAGGCCTGCCCTGAGCCTGCCGAAGGGTGACTGGCCGCCCCCTGAACCCCCGCTTTGTTTGTTTTCATGCAGCAGTATTGGGGTGTAACCC
>JBFFDV010000015.1:0-18655 GCA_041559215.1 Anaerolineae bacterium
ACTGTTCCTCGGGGTCTGGCAACGCTTCGACACCCTCTGGTATCTGAAAATCGCCATGCAGGGATACTCTCCTGATGACGGGAGCACGGTGTACTTCCCTCTATATCCCTTACTGATCAAGTTGCTGGGTAAAGTCCTTCTGGGTCACTACCTGCTGGCAGCGTTGCTCATCTCCAATCTGGCCTATATCGGCGTCCTGTTCTATCTGTACAGGCTCGCCGAGATGGAACTGGGCAAAGCTGCCGCTCGACGAAGCGTTTTGTATCTGTCCATCTTTCCCACGGCCTTCTTCTTCCTCGCTGCCTATACCGAATCTCTATTCCTGCTTTTCACCCTGGCCGCCTTTTATTGCGGCAAGAGGAAGCAATGGTGGCTGGCAGGAGCCTTAGGCTTCCTGGCTTCTCTGACGAGATTGCAGGGTATAGTTCTTGTCATCCCTCTGCTCTACATATATCTTCAAGATAGGGAGTTCCGTTTATCCCGCCTGCGCCCCGATCTGTTGGGCCCGATCACCATCCCTGTCGGGGCAGCTTTGTTCCTGGCCTACCAGCGTCTATTCATCGGCTCAACATCGTTCCTGAGCACCTACCAAACGCAATTGCACGCCCAGTTCGTGTGGCCATGGGACAACATCATCGCCGCCTGCCAGAAGATATGCTCGCCCGAGGGAACCTTCATCAACGTGTTGAATCTGGGTATGACCTGTCTATTCTTAGTCATGACCGCGCTATCATTTCGGAAGCTATCATTGAGCTACGGTATCTACATGGTTGTCACCATCTTCGTCCTCCTGCTGAGAAGGACGGCTTTGCAGCCCTTGGTGAGCATGTCTCGATACGTCCTGGTCTTGTTCCCAGCCTTTATGATGTGGGGTCACTGGGGCAGAAACCCATACTTTCAACGGCTTGTTGTCTACCCCTCAGTGGCCCTCCTACTCTATCTGAGCGGCCAGTTCGCCATGTGGGGTTGGGTGGCTTAGCGAGGATATTAAGATGAAACGCCTGTCCCCACAGAAGTTGCTGAACATTAGCTTGATCCTAGTCTTCGTCGTCCTGGTCCTGCCCCTATATATCAATAAGGGCATAAATGACTCCCTGGATCATGCGAGAGGAACTGGAACAGTAGGCGGCATAGACTTCAAAGCCTATTATATCGCGGCCGATATGCTGCAGGGAGGGAAGGACCTCTACGACGTGGAACTGCAAACGCAGGAGGTGCTTGCGCGGGGGTTGCCACTCAACGAGAGCTTCTACATTTACCCTCCCTTGCTGGCTATAACCTTCCTTCCCCTGATCGCCCTGTCCATGCACACGGCAGCGCAGTTCTGGTTCTTCACCAACCTGATGCTATATGGGGTTTCTCTCTTCCTGATCGCCCAGGCCCTGGAGTTGGGCCGCCTCATCAGGATGCTGCCACTCCTTTGGATCCTGGCCTTCCTCTTTCCGCCAGCGCTCTTCACGCTCTACAAGGGTCAGGTAAACATCGTCGTATTGCTTCTGCTGGCCATGACCTATTGGCTGTATCGCAAGGGGCTGCAAACTAGGGCTGGCCTCGCGTTGGGAATCGCTGTGATGATCAAGATAATCCCCGCCTTCTTGCTACTCTATTTCATGTGGAAGAGGAAATACCTGCTCAGCCTGGCGGCCATTGGTGCCATAGTGGTTATCAGCATCCTCGGCCTGATGTTCGTGGGCCTCACTCCCCACAAGACCTACTTCACAGAAGTATTGCCATCGCTGGCTCAACCGCGGCCCAACCCTGCCAACCAGTCCCTGGGAGGGTTCTTCAGCCTGCTTTTCATAGAGAATGTCTACACCGATTACTTCGTGCACAGCCCGGCCCTGTGGAAGGCCCTCACCTGGGCTCTCTCGCTGGCTCTCATTGCAGCCATGGCTGCTATCTGCTCCCGTCAGCGATGGGAGGAGCAAAGGTTGGAACTGGAGATATCTCTGGTCATTGCCGCTATGCCCCTCATTGCCAACATCGCCTGGGTAGATATGTTCGTTCTCCTCGTGTTCCCCTATGCTGCGCTGTTTAAGTATCTCTTGACAGCTCGAGCCGAGCCTCAGTCCCGTACCCCACGATTCAGCAAGGCGCTACTAGGCTGTGCCTCTGCTAGCGTGTTTCTGGTGAGCTCCTCCCGTTTCCTGGATCTGTTTGCCAGCGTGACTCGATGGCAGAGCCCCCTGATGCGCAACCCGTTCTTCCTAAGCTTGCCCTTCTATGGAACAGCCATCTTATGGTTAACCTTGGCCATGATTCTTGTACGTCCAAGGAAGCAATCCCTTTCGAATCATGCGCTACGGGCAGCAAAGTAAAGTAATGCTATGCCTAGACTGAGTAAAGCGGAACTCCTGAGAGCAACGATCATAGCACTGCTGGCCCTGAGCATCAGCTTCCTACCCTACCTTCTGGGCTATGTGCTGGCTCCACCCGATATGGAGTTCAGCGGGGTGGTAATGAACTTTGAGGACTCCCACGGTTACCTAGCCAAGATACGTCAAGGCGCTGAAGGCAAGCTGCTCTATCAGATACCCTTCACCTCAGAGGAGCATCAGGGGGCTTTCGTTGGCGGCTTCTTCCTGGCTCTAGGCTGGATATGCGCCCTGACGGGTCTGCCTGTGATCTGGATGTGGCATTTGTCCAGAGTAGTCTTTGGATTCCTGCTACTGCTATCCTCATTTCTGTTCATCGCCTTCTTTCTGACGGACAAGGCGCAACGGCTGGTTTCCTACCTTCTGACCTGTTTCTCCGCAGGGTTCGGCTGGATCGTCCTATTCACAGGCCGTTTCACCATCCTCGGGTTCGACCTAATCGACTTCAAGATGCCAGAGGCTCACGTCTTCTTCACCATCCTAACCTTTCCCCACTTCGCCTTGGGAGCCAGCCTACTACTCATCATTTTCATGCTGGCCCTGCTCTTCTATAGAACGCAGCGATTCAAATATGCCTTCCTGGCCGGCTTAGCAAGCTTCATGATTGGCGTCGTCCATCCTTATAACATCCTAATTGTGGCTGGCACCCTTGGTATCTACCTGGCGATCAAGTTCTGGAAAGCCAAAAGCTTCCCGGCCCACGAGGCCGTGGGCACCATCGTTCTGGGGTTGATGGCCCTTCCTCCCTTCCTTTACTACCTTTACGTTTTCTCCAGCAATCCGGCCTTCACCTCTTGGGCAACCCAATCGGGCAGCCCTTCCCCACATCCTTTCCACTATCTGCTTGGCTACGGCCCTCTGCTAATCCTGGCCTTGCCCGGTATGCTCCGCGTGTCCCACAACCGGGACAGTGACAGTACGCTGCCGATGATATGGGTACTGGTGGTGGCAGGGCTGATTTACGCTCCCTTGAAGCAGCAGAGACGGATGGTGGAAGGGGTGCACATTCCGCTCAGTGTGCTCGCTACCATAGGTCTATACGTGTACTACCTGCCGCGTTTGGAGAGATCAAAGCCCATAAGGAAGATCATGACACTCGGACGCAGATCCTATTCCCAACAACGCATGAGGAATTTCTTCATCTACCTGGTGCTGATGCTCACTATCCCTTCCAATCTCTACATCGTGGCGAGCCTCGCAGCCACGGCTTTCCAGCATCCCTATCCCTTCTTCCATGAACGGGCCGAAAACGAGGCTATAGACTGGCTGGCAAGACATAGTGCGCCCAAAGATACAGTGCTGTCGGCCTACGGCACGGGAAGCTATATCCCCTCTCGCATCAATCATCGCGTATTCATAGGCTACTGGGCGGAGACAGCCCAGCATGAGGCCAAATTGGCTTTGGTAGATCGCTTCTTTCAAGAAGGAACGCCCGACTCGTGGCGGACAGAGTTCCTGGGAGAATATGACATCATCTATCTGTTCTATGGCCCCCGCGAGAGAATGCTGGGCGCTTTCGATCCAGTCGGCAAAGTGTACCTGTCGCCCACCTTTGCGAACTCCCTAGTGACTATCTATCGCGCTCAGGAATCCCGAGAATGAAGGAATTGTCAAGATTGGATAATCAGGGATGAACCCACATCATAATCAGCGTCACAACGTCACTGATCTGCTAATCGTCTTCTTGGTGGCCCTTGCCGTGCGTGTGCTCACTGCCCTGCCCCAGGATCAACCGCATTACTTCGATGCTTATTACTACTACCATGTGGCAGAGAATCTCCACCTGGGCCGTGGGTTCGTCGAGGATCTCATCTGGAACTACCTGGAGGCGCCGACCACGGTAACGCATCCCAGCAACCTTTACTGGATGCCCCTCTCCTCCATCATCGCCTGGCTGTCCTTCACCGTCTTTGGGGCGTCCTACCGAGCCGCTCAGATGCCTTTCGCCCTGCTCTCTGCTCTGCTCCCAGTCATCGCCTATTACGTATCCTATGGCATTTATGGGAAACGAGGTTATGCATTCCTCGCCGCTATTCTCACGATCTTCGCTCCCTTCTATATGAAGTATTGGGCCAGCCCGGACAACTTCGCCCCCTTCGCCGTAACCGGCGGCTTGAGCCTTATATCTATGTACCTGGGCTGGAACAGAAGACAGGGTCGATACTTCGTGGTCACCGGCTTGCTTATGGGACTGAGCCACCTGGCCCGTGCAGATGGGGTTCTGCTATGGATCGCCTTTCTTGCTCTATTGGCGATCATTTGGCTACAAGGAAAGGGCAAGGTTCCGAATCCTGGCGAGCCAGAGGGTGCTGGGGCCCCCGAAATTGACTTCAAGACCTGTCTTTTTTGGCTGGGGTTGGCCTTAGCAGGTTATGTGGTGGTCATGGGTCCCTGGTTGTACCGCAACTGGAGATTGATAGGCACCCCCTTGTCGAGTGCCGGCGCCAAGACCATCTTCGTGCGCAGCTACGCCGATGTGTTCAGCTACTCGAAGGAACTTACCTGGCAAAGCTATCTGGCCTGGGGCTGGGGCGCCATCCTTCGCTCCAAGCTATCTGCCGCTGCCCACAATCTAGCAGTCGTCTTGGGAGCTCTCCAGTTCCACCTGGCACCTCTGGCCATCATCGGCCTGTGGCAGTTGCGTCGGCGACGAGCGTATACACCCTTCTATATCTATGCGGCCACACTTTACCTGGCAATGACCTTGATTTTCACCTTTCCTAGCACACATGCCAGTATGTTGCATTCTACAGGAGCTTTGCTGCCCTTTCTCTTTGTGGCCGCAGTCCCAGGCATAGATGCAGCCGTGGCCTGGGTGGCCCGCAGGCGACGCACATGGCACGCTCCCACCGCTCAGAAAGTCTTCCGGATAGGCCTTACTATAGTAGTGGTGGTGATAAGCGTTTTTGACTACGCGCAGGCAGTTTTCCTATCGTTGAACCCGCTTGGCCTTCGCCCCCTTTGGAATCAAGCCAATACCGGGTACGTCACCGCCTCGACCTGGCTGAAAGAAAATAGCTCAGAGGACGCGCTGG
Organism: Anaerolineae bacterium; assembly: GCA_041559215.1. Taxonomy (GTDB): domain Bacteria; phylum Chloroflexota; class Anaerolineae; order UBA7937; family B3-Chlor; genus JBFFDV01. The sequence continues at coordinate 5,411 of JBFFDV010000015.1, forward strand.
TGATGGTGGTTGATCCCCCGGCCTACCATTACTTCACGCGTCGACCCGCCGTCGTCATCCCCAACGAGGAGATAGACGGTATTGTGAAAGTTGCCCACCGATACGACGCCGACTATCTGATCCTGGAATATGATCACGTTCCATCCCTGGATTCACTCTATCGCGGTCAGGCTAGACATCCCTCCTTGGAACTGCGCCATTCTTTCAGAGACAGCAACGGCGACTTGGTGCAGATATATCGGCTGGGGAGGTGAATGAGGAAATGAAGCGGATGATTTCCTCATCCGTCCTGGCCCCATCGCTGGCAGTCTTGAGCGCCTTGCTATATCTGGGATACTCCCTACATTACGGGTTTCTCGGCTTCCCTCTGGATGACGCATGGATTCATCAAACCTATGCCCGCAACCTGGCCTTAAATCACCAGTTTGCTTACAACCCTGGAGAGGCGAGCGTGGGTTCCACCTCGCCTCTCTGGACACTGCTTCTGGCCCCAAGCTACCTCTTGCCCGTAGATTACAGACTATGGGCCTATCTCCTTGGCGGTATCTTGCTGGCCCTCACGGGTTGGATCATTCATCGTCTGAGCAAGTCCCTGTTCCCCCATGATCACTTGATACCAGTACTGACTAGCGCTTTTTGCCTCTTGGAATGGCATCTAGCTTGGGCAGCCTTCTCAGGCATGGAAACCATTCTCTTCGTGTTTCTGTCCCTGCTATCCCTGGAGCGTCATCTGGCAGGAGAAAGGCCTTTTCTGAGCGGTCTCATCGTCGGCCTGCTGGCCCTCACCAGGCCTGAAGGAGCCATACTGGTGCTCCTCTTGATTCTGGACACGCTGTGGAGGCGGAAACGGGGGATTCATTCTCTCTCCTGGCCGCAAGTAGGTCTTGATGTCGCCCTTCTACTCCTCGGGTTCAGCCTCGTGATATCCCCTTATCTCGCCTTCAATTTGGCCATCACCGGTCAGGTATTCGCTAATACGTTCTACGCCAAACAGGCCGAATACCGGGAGATCATTGTCAGCTTGCCGTTGTCGATGCGCTGGGCACGACTGGCGGCCGCGACTGTTGTAGGAGCTCAAGTGCTCCTGATCCCCGGTTCTCTGTATGCGGTATTCCAGATTCTCAAGACCAGGCAGAGGAAAGCTGTGCTGCCTCTGGTGTGGTGGCTTGTACTCATCACTATCTACGCCGTCAGACTGCCCGTTACCTACCAGCACGGTCGGTATGTGATACCTGCCATCCCTATGCTCATCCTGTACGGCGTGGGGGGAACGAGAAATCTGCGCGGCCTGCACCGCATCGTCAAGCAAGTCCTGGTCATCTCCATTGTTCTATTGCTTTTCATCTTTTGGCTGCGCGGGGCTGAGCAACACGCTACCGATGTGAGGATCATAGATAGCGAACTGGCGACGATCGGACGTTGGCTGAGGGATAATACTCCACCCGAGGCCTCCATTGGTGCCCATGACATCGGGGCTATCGGCTATTTCTCCCAACGTAGCCTGGTGGACACAGCGGGCCTAGTTAATCCTGAGGTCATCCCCTTCATTCGAGATGAGGAGAAGATACTGGCTTTCTTGGAGGAAGAGGGAGTGGACTTCGTAGTGATCTTTCCCTCCTGGTACCCGCAGCTGGCGCAGAGTTCTCGACTGCGGCCCATTTATCGTTCCCCCTCTCCCTGGATAGTGGAGGCCGGTGGAGACAACATAGTGGTGTACGAGACGGCATGGAATGGCCCGGGATAGCCGCCGTTTTGTATGTAGATGGGCTGAGGGCGACAATCCATTGGCAAACCAACACAGTTCGGGCTTGTGCAGCGGTTGGGTACAAGCCCCAAGATATCGGGATATGAGGGGAATGAGGGAGTACCCCTGGTGATCCCCGGGCTTTTGCTGCGCAGCGCCAGTTCGAAAATGGCTTGCGTTTAAATTACTTTGATGATATATTCTACGAGGGGATCCCCGGCAGGGACCGCTTTTATCGCCACATCTGGAGACGATATCATGGACAAGATCAGAATCATGATCGTGGACGACCATCCGTTGTTTCGAGAAGGATTGCGCCGGGTACTGCAGGAAGAAGAGGACCTTTTGGTGGAAGCAGAGGTGGCAGATGGCGAACAGGCCATCGTCCTGGCGAACGAGATCCGTCCTGACGTTGTGCTGCTGGACATTAATCTACCTTCTATGAACGGCATTCAGGTCACACGAGAGATCAAGGCCAGCCTGCCAGACACGGCAGTGATAAACCTTACTGGCTATCACGATGAAGAACAGCTAATTCACGCTATCAGGGCTGGAGCTTCTTCCTACTATCCCAAGGAAGTGCTGCCCGACAAACTGCTATTTGCTATTAGACAGGCCAATCGAGGCCAATATATTATTGACGACAAAGTGCTCAGCAGATCCGAGGTCAATTCCTGGTTAACGGAGCAGTTTGACAGGTTGACTCCGCCAGGCGGGCCAGATGAATCGCGTTTTGTACCCCTTTCCCCTCGAGAAATGGAGATCCTGCAGCACGCCGCCCGAGGGAGCAGCAACAAGGAGATAGCCTATACCTTGCGCATAAGTCAACAAACGGTGAAGAATCATATCTCTTCCATATTGCGCAAGCTCCACGTAAAGGACCGAACTGAAGCGGCGGTATATGCTCTTCGTCATGGTTGGATAAGGCTAGAGGACACTAAGCCAGATCAATAGTTCCTTGCAAGAAATCTCCCCATTCGGAATGGGCTATGGAAGACAAAATAGAAAGCCAAGATCCCCTTCAAAACCTGGCAGACCTGGTAGAGGAAAGTAAAAGGGAATACAGCCAGACACAAAACGAGCTCAGGGAGATCGAGATCCTGATCGAGCAGACCAGCAGCGAGGTTCAGAAACTCGACCACCGTACCACTCAGGTTACCAACAAGCTGCGCCATATAGAATCGAACCTCAGCAGCTATCCCCGCGAAGACATCAAGGAAGCCTACTGCGCGTTTCAAGACTCTCAACTTCGTCTCCTGATGCTCAGAGGCCAGGTAGAACAGTTGCAGAGCAAGAAAGAAAGCTTGGAGCGTCAGGGAGAACACCTGCGTCGCTTCCTGGAAATCGTTGATGAGTTCCCAAGTTTGCTCCCTCAGCAGGAAGACATGGCCTCCTCCGCGATCACCGGCGACAAAGTCATCACACGCATCATCGAAGCTCAAGAGGGGGAACGCCAGCGTCTGGCCAGACGCATGCACGACGGTCCAGCCCAGTCGCTGACCAACCTCATCTTGCAGGCTGAGATTGTCGAGAGGCTCTTTGACCGGGATATAGACCAGGCGCGTGCCGAACTGGCGAACCTGAAGAACTCAGTCAATGCCACTTTTCAGAAGACCAGAGGCTTCATTTTCGAGTTGAGCCCCATGATGCTTGATGATCTAGGAGTGGTGCCCACCCTTCGGCGTTATGTGGATGACTTTCAGGAGAAGAGCGGGCTGCAAGTAGCTTTCGATGTGCTGGGTGAGGAAAGGAGACCAGCACCTTATGTAGAAGTCACTATATTCCGCCTGATTCAGGAGTTGCTTCACAATGTGTGGCAACACGCCCACGCAAGCCATGTTCAAGTCAACCTGGATTTGCGAGGTAATGTTGTCGGGATCACCGTAGAGGACGACGGAAGCGGCTTTGATTTGGACGAGGCCATGGCCGCAGCCAAGGAACGTAAAACCCTAGGCATCGTAACTATGCAGCGGAGATTGGAAATGCTGGGAGGCCAGATCCACTTCGAGAGCAGCTTGGGCAGAGGCACCAAGGTCAGGATCGAGATTCCTGCCCCTTAGCGTTCTTGTTGGTGGATCCCAGATCTGAATGTGCTCTCCGGCAGCAGATTCTCAACACCACGAACTTGCCTAACAGAATTGTCTACAGGAGATATTAGTAGTGGTTCAGAACGCTGGGAGAGCTCAGAAGAGCCCGGTTATGCCGCCAGCAGGACTAGATCTGCTGGCTCGCACAGGGCGAGTTTGATACCATCTTTCTTAGACCCTGTCTACAACGGGAGCCCTCATACGCCTTTTTGTAACGTTTCAACGGATTATTTGTTATAGATAGTGAGGCATGTCTGCTTGGCACGGCAGAAAATGCCACAAATCGGTCTATCTGGGTCTGTGGTGCACTCCATAGATTTTCTTGTAACGTTTTGAAGAGAAATTCGTTATATATAGTGAAGCATTACATACGAACATAAGGTATAGTACTATTATCCTATTGCGTTCTGATAGTGCCTCACATATAATAAGGTGGAACGAGTTATTCAGGATCCATTGGATAATATCATCATAGAAAGGAGGTGAAACAGGTGCTGTACTTGCCGCAAGAGGAAGGGCAAGGATTGGTCGAGTATGCGTTGATCTTAGTCCTGGTGGCCATCGTTGTCATTGCCATCCTGATCCTCCTCGGACCGCAGATCGGCAATATCTTCAGCCGAATCACTAGCGGTCTGCTGAGGGCCGGCTAACCATCAGAGGAGACCAACCTTGCGACAGATAGAGCCCTATCTTCCTGATAGATAGGGCTCTATTCATAGGTCTTATCTTGAAGCCACACACTGCTCGCTTTGCTTCCCGGCGCAACCGACGCAACCAACTTCTCCACGCGCCAGCCTATAGACACCGGCGACTGGTGGTACTATCTTCCTATTGCCTTTTAGGTAGTCGTGCTATATAATGTAAAGTAGGTCCCTGGAGCAGAGAGGGCCTTCGTTGCGGACAATAGATTAGAATAGATAAGACCGTTCTTTCCTCCTCTTAGGCAAGAAAGCGGAAGAGAAAGGCGACGGGAGCAGCAGTCTGATCTCTGGTCGGACTGCTGCCGAACTGCTTCCGTTGAGATTTTGTCAAAGAATGCTTAATCGGAAAGGAGGTGAGACGGGTGTTGTACTTGCCACAGGAGGAAGGACAAGGTCTGGTCGAATATGCTCTATTATTGGTTATGGTAGCCATCGTTGTTCTCGCCATACTGATGATCCTAGGGCCTCACATCGGCAACATCTTCAGCAGGATTACCAGCGGCCTCGTCAGGGTAGCAGGCTAGAATATCAAAAGTCAAATCGGGTTTGCTCGTAGAGCTCCACCTTGGGGAGTAGCAGCAGTGCTCTGTCAGAATCATCGCATGTCATCTTTTAGCAGATTGTTTACGAGCCTTGGCTCTCCGCTGAGAAGCGCTGTCTGTTGGAGTTTCAGGAAGGAGATCCCATGTTGAGGAAGTGGTCAAAAGGCCAGGGCCTGACTGAGTTCGCCATTATCTTGCCTGTCTTGCTTATTACCATCTTCATGATCATCGAGACTGGCAGGATTTTTCAGGCCTATGTTACCGTTCAGAACGCTGCGCGAGACGGAGCTCGGTACGCCATTACCGGCCAAGGAGGTGCGGAGCGGGCCAGCAATGTCAAGCAGGCAGCCAAGGACATACTGGTCGCAGGGTTGCCTCTCATCGAACCCAACTGTGGTATGAACTACCTACCTGAGTACTACTGCATCACGGTCTGGGCAGGGGAGCTTGATGACGCAGGCGAGCCGGGCCAGAGGGTGCAGGTGGAGGTGACCTATAACGTACGGATCATCACCCCGATCCTATCCGGCATCGCACCCATAGTCCCCGTCAAAGGACGGGTGGAGATGATCAATGAGCCCTTTGGCGCCGCTGGCAGGGGGCACGGAGGCATCCTGCCCCCCACCTTAGGGATTCCGCCGACTTTTACTCCTACACCCACGCCAGTCCCCATCACCATCAACGAGCCTTTGTACGCTGGAGATACCGTGGTCACTGGTTTCGGAGACACCGACTTCGACCCCCTGGTTCAGATTTGGGACTGGACAACCCACACGCTCTTAGGAACCGGCAATATTCAGACTAGCGGCACTTTTCGCATCACCGTGCCACCCCTGATTGGCGGCCATACCATTCGGGCCATCGGCAGCTATGGCTACGATGACGCAGTCGTACAGACCTCCCCTATCACGCCAACCAGTACTCCGGAGCCCGGCTCCATCACGGTCAACAAAGTGGTGGTCGGCGGCGGAACTGCGCTGCCATCGGAATGGAGTTTCACCATCTATCCTGACCCAGCGTCAGTGGGTGCCCAAACAGGACCTACAGCGGTTTTCAACAACCTGCCACCAGGCAACTACACTATCAGCGAGATTGGCCCCGAGGGTTTCTCTCCGCAAATCAGTGGCGACTGCAATGATATAGGTGAGGTGACCGTAGGCCCCGGAGAGTCGAAGATATGTACCTTCACTAACGGACCCTCCCCATCCATTGACATCGAGAAGTTCACCAACGGCTATGACGCTGACAGCACCGTAACTGCGCCCACCATCTCGATCGGTGATCCGGTGAACTGGACATACTTGGTGATCAACAATGGAACCATCCCACTTTCCAATGTAGTCGTTGATGATAGCCAAGGTGGTGTGGTGACCTGTCCGCAGACCTCCTTGGGAATAGGCGAGTCCATGAACTGCACCGTCAGCGGCACGGCGGAGGCTGGCCAATATCAAAACCTGGCCACCGCCTCCGGCGCCTACGGTGTGGTGACCGCCAGCGACACCGATCTCAGCCACTACTTCGGCGCAATTGAGCCCACCCCTATACGAGTGAACTGCGGCGATCAATGGGATTATACAGACACTCAGGGCGATCTGTGGGAGATAGATCAGGGATACGTTCCAGGGGGCTGGGGATATATAGGTTTGCTCGAACGGGTACACCACGGTCAGGGAGACTGCAAGACCGGCGTAGGGGGCACGAACGAGGATGATCTTTACAACTCCTACGACTATGGAGAGTTCTTCGGCTTCATCTTCGATGACTTCATCAACGGCGACTACCAGATAAATCTGCTGATGGTAGAGCCGACCTTCACTTCGGCAGGTAGCCGCCTGTTCGACGTGATTGTCGAGGGCAACACCGAAATCACCGATGTGGACATAGCAGGAGCGGTCGGCAGCTGCAACGCTTACTCGCGTTCGATCAATGCGAGTGTGACCGACGGACAACTGAATATCCAGTTGGGGGCCACCACAGGCGAGGCTATTATCAGCGGCATCGAAATCATTTTCGAGGAATTTGCCCCGCCTCCTACGCCAACCCCCCTTCCTACGCACACGCCTGCGTCCACGCCGACACCTACCAATACGCCGGTTATCCCTCCTGACCTGACAATAACGGATCTATCGACACAGCCTGGTATCCTCCCGGCTTGGACGCCGGTGACTATTACTACTAACGTCCTTAACGATTCAAGCGGGCCCTGCAACGAGTTCTTCTGGACCGATCTATATGTCTACACGGATACCGTGGGGCCTCCTCCACCCAGTCGGAGCGGTGTTGCCTGGCAGGGGCTGAACAGCCTCGGCCCGCATATCAGCACCACGCTCACTTTTAACCACACCTTTACCACTGACGGCACTCATTACCTGTACAGCCAGGCCGACAGCTTCCAGTTTGTCAATGAATCGGACGAGACCAACAATGTCAGCCAGCCCTTGGCGGTGACCGTGCAATATACAGGGCCAACCCCTACCGCTACCTTCACACCCACACCGGATCCCAACTGCGGCGCCATCAGCGGCTCCGTGTGGGCTTTCATCGGTGGTCAGTTGGTCGTACCCTCAGAGAGGGTTGATATGTCCCTTACCCAACAGGGTCAACTGGTGGACACCGCTGTGACGGATCCCCAGGGCGGGTATCTGTTCCAGTGCGTGTCGGCGGGCAGCGGTTACACTGTGGCGGGCGTGGTCGAGATAGGTGGCATCCTATATGTGGGCTCGGAAGGTGGCATTCAGGTAGATCCCAGTCAGGAAACCATGAATATTGATGTCATACTCTACCCTCTGTACTAAGGGATGCTCTTGAGGATGCGTTCACCGGACCGGTTCACGTACCTGACCGTCATCGGGCTCAGTACCTGTATGGTAATGCTGGCTGCCACCCGTCTTGCGCAGGCCGGTGCTCTACCGAGTTCAGGCCGTTGGACATACCCTAGAGAGGTTTCACACAGTGAGGGACTCTCATCCAAGGGTCCCCGCTTGGCTCTGAATAGTATGGGTAACCCGCATCTCATTTGGACGGAGAATACTGCCGGAAGTGTAGGACTACACTACGCCAAGTCTGACGATCTAGGAAGTGTTTGGTCGTACCTGGATCCTAAGACCACGGACTTGGTGCCCTACGATGGGGCGATGGCACTCAGCGCTGGCGGCACACTTCACGCGTGCTGGTGTGAGGCGAACGCTCCATTTGGTCTTTTCTGGCTGTACTGCACGAAAAGATCTCAGGTTGGCTGGGGCACGAGAGCCAAGGTCACTGACTCCGACACAGGGCGAGATATCCGACAGCCGTCCATCGCAGTGACCAACAACCTTATTCATCTAGTCTGGTCGCAGCAGCCTGTGACCGGGACTGGGTCGACAGCTTGGGATCTCCACTACAGTAGAAGTAACAACGGGCTCAATTGGCTCCCGCCCAGCAAATTTGCCGATACGGAGAAGGCCTCACAGTCCGCCGCCATGGCCTCAGACAGGCACGACAACCTGCACGTCGTGTGGCAGGAGAGCGGCACACCGTGGGAGATCATGTATATCTCAGGCACAGTCGGCATAGACAGTACGGTCTGGTCCTCCCCTATCACGGTGTCGGTGAATGTAGACGCTACCGCGACCGATCCAGACATCGCCGTGGGGAGTGATGACACCGTGCACATAGTTTTCGGAAAGAGAGTGAGCGACGAGGTCCAGTACGTGTACTATGCCAATTTCCCAATTGATGATCCCAGTGCCATTTCATCTATCATGATCCCGGGAAGCCTGGTTGACGTATCGCAGTTGCTCCCCAAATACCCAAGCCCCTCCATAGCCGTTACGGGCACCGGCGAATTGCATGTTGCATGGAATGGCAAGATGGGAGGGGACTACTACGACCGAATTTATTATGCGATGTCTGAGGATTATGGGGCATCATGGTCAGATCCCGTCGCCATCTCCTCCAATGATGCCTGGCCCGACGGTTTCGCAACAATCGCAACAGACGGGACTCTGGTCCACGTTGGCTGGCAACAGCAAGAGGAGCCACTTTTTGATCAAGACATATACTACGCACGACATTTTCCAGTGGTGCTGATGTCACCGCTCATTTTCAAGAATTACCCGTGAGGCTGATTTGAAGCTAAAGGTGTTGCTTATTGTTTTAGGTGTGGCTGTTGTGGGCGTTTATGGCATTCTGGCTGTTTTGCTGGTGAGGCCGCCGGGCGGAGCCAGTTCAGCGCAGGCAGGGTTCACAGCTAAGGATGCCTACCCGCCAGCGCTGGCAGAAGCTCAGGCCTGGCAAGGCGATGCCAGATTGGTGAGCGCTACGGCTAGCTGGCGCGACGTAACAGCAGAACAGCCGGTACAAGAGAGAAGTAGTTGGGGGTTTACTTTCTTCTCGCAGCAGGCGCGCCAGATCAGGATCGTCTCCGTCACCGCACAGGGGGTAGAAAGCGTGGAGAGCATAAATGTCCCCCCAAGGGTGCGCATCGTCGATGTGACGAGCTGGCAAGTAGACAGCCCCCAGGTGCTGGATCTTTTTCTCAATCATGGAGGGCGCGATTTCCTGGCCCAACACCCTGGCGCGACCGTGACCTTGCGTCTAGGTCCCGAAGAGGGTGGCGAGCGGTTGGTATGGCTGGCGTCTGGAATTTATAATACGGATAGGTCCACCATGACCATTCAGGTGGACGCCAGCAGCGGCGAGGTGATAGGTCCCGCCCCCTAGTGGCCATGTAAGGCCGGCCTCGCAACATCTGATCTATTAGGAGGTGACAGATGAAAGGCAGAATCTTAAAACGCTTTCAGAAAGGGCAGAGTCTGGTGGAGATGGCTTTCGCCCTGCCAGTATTACTGCTGCTGATGGTAGGGATCGTAGAATTGGGGTATGCCCTGAACGCCTATGTCCAGACGGTCAACGCGGCGCGTGAAGGGGCCAGGTTCGGCTCCATGGGCGGCCGCAACAACGACATCACCTCCATCGTGCAAGGTGCCACCTCTGGCCTGATACAATACAACGATGTCGCAGATGTGGGGAACTCGGATCTATACATCGCCCACGTGGAGATCTCCGAGGACTGCACCGTTGTGGACTTCGATCAGGAACAAACTATGGATACCCCCGATTTCGAGACCATCGGAGTGACCCAGGACGAAATACTGGCTTGGCTCAGCGAGCACGGATACAGCTATTGCGGGCTGAGCTTCGTGGCCGTGGACCTGCATTATCGCTCCCCATCTCTGCTGCGGCTGCCTCTGGTGAGGCAACTGAGCGAGGCGGTCCCTATGAGAAGCCTGACTCTGATGCGTAAAGAGACACCCCGCCCCCTGTCTGGGCACTGTGATGCCTACCCGATTGCGGCGTACGAGGGCGTCTTCTATGGGTTACAGCCCGGAGACGAGCTAGCCGACGTCTGGATAGGAGGAGACGATGGCAACTGGGGCTGGTTGCGGTGGAGGTGTGATACCAATGATGGAAACCCGCGCGGGCCAGAAGATCCCGAGTCGCTTTGCAACTACTTGACTCCTCCTGCGAACAGCGACGATTACGAAAACCCTGACAACTGCGAGGATCACTGGTTAGCCATCGGCAAAAAGGCCTGGGGCAATTCCGGTGTCAGCAACGCAGATTGCATAAGGCAGGCTTTGGACGGGCTCGTAGGAAGAATTATCCGCATCATAGTCTGGGATTACACAGACTGGGACCCTGGAGTAGGCTTGGAATACCATGTGGTGAATTTCGCCCTGGTGAAGATCATAAGTTACGACCTACCTCCTGGTGGTCAGGGTGCCTTCATTACGGCCGAATTCGTGGGGTTCGACGCGACGGGCTGCGAATGACGGCCGAAACCTGAGGTTTAGGCTTTTGATGGCAGGGAGGATGCTGTTTTCTCTCGATGGAGGATAAGATGAAGGGATTGTCTCAGCGTTGGCGAAAAACGCCTGCGTTCCTGGAGGAAGAGAAGGGGCAGGCTATCGTTATCATAGCCTTTGCCGCGATCGCCCTCCTGCTTTTCGCAGGGTTGGCCCTCGACGCAGCCGCCATCTATGCCGGCCAAAGCAGATTGAAACGGGCCGTGGACGCGTCGGCCTTGGCTGGAGTTGTGGAACTGCCCAATCAAGATGCGGCAGAGCAACGCACCAGGCAGTTCATGCGCGCCAATGGGTTTGATACCTACAATCAGGAGATGCTTCCTGTCTTCGAGTTCGCACGGCTACCAGCTAGCGGCTATCTGCAATGGATTGTCACCGCGACCTACCGTGTGCCCCTGAATTTCTTGCCTCTCATCAACTTCGACTACGCCGAGGTAAGAGAGGTGGCAGTAGCTGAATACAGGGCCCTGGTGGATGTCTTCACCACCCAGACGGGTGGTAGGGGGATTGTGGGCCCCGTTAACCTGTCCAGCTGGGGCAGGTACGCCAATCCCAAATGGGGTGATGCCTTTACTCCCGAATGCTGGACTTGCGATGTCAGCCACGGCCACTGCCCTGAAGAGCTTGTCACCAATGCACTCACCGGCGAGGTCCTCAACTGCCCGCCAGGTTCTATGAGAGATGTGATCCCTGACGGTTTCAACCCCGATCGTATCGAGTTGCACAACGAGTTCGGAAGAGGATATCCCTTCCGCATCCATATCCCCCCTGCCTATGATGATGATAAGCTCCAGATAGAGATCCTGGATCCCGATGGCTATAATCAACCCCTTCGAAGCTCAATAACTATCAGCCACACGGACGATAGTGCCGAAAGTGTGGCAGACTGCGGTGATCGGGCAGATGTGTGCCTGCTAGACACCGGCCCCATAGACGAGGACATAAATGACTACTGGTTTGTGCGGCTGGATGAGAATTGCTCGTTCGGTGGCTGCTCGAACAGCTACGATCCAAAATACAACACTCAGACCGAATATAGGTTGTTCTACCACAAACAACTCCCGGACCGATCCATAGTCAGAGAGGATCTCGGTACCTACGTCGGCGGGGCCAGTGACGCCAGCACAGATATGCAGTGGATCATGGCCTGGGAACTGGATGTCAGCTGTGGGGATGGTTGCGATATCCCGGATATAAGGGTGAACGAGGACGGCTCCCGCAGCCTACGGCTGGAGGTGGACGGAGTTAGTGGCTACAGCAAGAACGGCTTCGACCTGTGGGCCGGTCCGCCGCCGATCACTGAGACCATCCCTCTCGATGTTAACGCGCGTAACCTGTATCTTCTAAGCCACCGCGGCTCCCACGACACGGGCGGCGTCGTGGTCTTTGGCTCGGGCTACCTGCCCGTTACCGTCAACAAGACCGGATTGATCACGATGACCTTCGCCTTCATTCCCATTCAGGCGGCGGGAATCGGAATGAATCTTTTCCACTTCGACAATGACCTGGCAGGGTACAGTATGGACTATTATCTGGACGGCGTGCCAGACTGGCAGGGCCAGGGCAGACTCTCGGGGGATGGAGCCTGGGGTACGACCGACTTTCAGTATCAGCCACCAGGAAGCCGCCAGTATGACCACATCGTCCTACCAGACGAGTTCTATGGCGGATACCTAGTGGGGAGGTATCAGAGCTTGCAGCCGGACAACTCAAGCTGGCGCATCGAGTACGAGGGCGTGGTGGGAGAGATGTTTGTGCGCCTGATCCAGTAGCACGACGAGGCCTTTGTCTCCAAGCTGAGGCTTGCCAAAATGGGTGATATAGTAGTAAAATATGGGTAGAGTTCACTCTGCAGGGAATGTCAAGGAGTGATCTATCCTTTTCTAGGAGGAAAGAATGCGACGTGGTGGTACAATATTGATCGTTGTAGGGGTATTGCTGGCTTTGGGCACGGCTGGCATCGCCTATGTACTGCTGGGCAGAGGGCCGGGGCCGCAACCTCCCGGGCCTACACCTACGCCCGTACGGATGGTGGAGGTGGTGATCGCCCTCCAGAATATCCCCGCCTACGCCGAGATCCCAGCTGATGCGGTGGGAGCCCAGGAGATCCCGCTATCCGAGTTGACCACCAGGCATCTGCTTGATCGTGAGGGGGTAGTAGGCCGCAAGGCCAACAGGGCGGTCGCGCGCGGATCCTTCATCATGCAGGATTGGATAGTTGGCCCCGAGACCGTGGCGCAGCAGGGGATGAACGCTTCTCTATACATAACCCCCGACATGGAGGGGCAAAGTAGGGTAGCCATGGCTTTCGAGACCTCGGAA
>JBFFDV010000016.1:0-18626 GCA_041559215.1 Anaerolineae bacterium
ACCACAATCTCTTTGCAGTGCATAGCAAGTTTCTAGGGCGAAGCATGAGTGGTAGACGTAGCTGTGGAGGTCTGAGGGTACAGGCTGTACAATATGTCACAAGCATAGCTGTCTCCCAGTACAGCCTGACAGACTAGCCCCTCCTAACAGGATCTGCTCGTTCGGTTTTGTAACATCGCAGGCCAGATCTGCTTCCTTATAGATAACGAACTATCCGCTGAAACGTTACAAACAAATCTTCTGAGAACCATACCATGAGCAGAATTCGCATAAACATGATACCAGACTGGGCTCGATGAGACAGGGAGCTCTGTTCCAAACAGAGGCAAAACAGGCCTGTTTTGGGCTCCGACAGGGCTATTAATGCTCAATTGAATCTTGCAGCAAGTTTTCGGGGCAAGTTCGCGGAGGCGAGGCCCTGTTCGTCCGGAAACTCCCCAGATCTGCGATGCAGAGATCTGGTGGGCGGTTGTCACCCGTGTGGTGCGCGGTGACTGCTTGCATTGGCAATAATCATATCGCAGACCAGACCCCCAAGGAACGATGGCCTCGCACCAACGTTGTATTCACTCACCCCTTGAGCTACAATATCATCGCGCCGTCGGCAACAATAGGAGCACTATGCGCCTCGGATTTGCGGTCAAAGTACTGGGCCAACCTGTCTTGAAGCCATACGATACCAGACGTTGGCAGAACCACCCCCATCTCAGTGTGAGCCTGGCTTACCTTCGGGACATCTTTTTGTACCTCGGTAGGCAGAACATCCAGATGTACCGCATGGCCTCCGATCTAGCACCCTACGTGACTCATCCCGAAATGCCATGGTTCCACACCCAGATTGATGAGTCTGCCACAGAACTCGAAGTGATAGGAAAGATCGCTAGTAGGTATGGCTTACGTCTCTCCTTCCACCTAGCCCCCTCGAATGTCTTGAACGCTGAGGACGAGGCTATCGCTCGCCACAGCGCTGCACAGATCGCCGCCCAGGCGAGAATCTTGGAAACCATGGGTCTGGGTCCAGAGGCGGTTATAGTTACGCACGTGGGAGGGGTGTATGGAGATAAGGAGGCCGCCCTCAAACGATTTCTGGAGCGGTATCAGCGTCTACCCGATCTCGCCCGCCGTCGGCTAGCTCTGGAGAATGATGATATGCGTTTTTCGATAGCTGAAATCGCTTGGATCCATCAGGAAAGCGGGATACCGTTGCTCTTCGACTATCTGCATTTCTGCAACAATAATCCCGAGGCCATGTATCTGATGGAGGCTCTGGGACTGTGTCTGGAAAGCTGGCCTCAAGGAGTAAAGCCCAAGATGCATTTCAGCTCTCCGCGTACGGCCATGCGGATTGTCCAGCGAAAAGCTTCTGAGACAGACGAGAACGCCCGACTAGTACGCGCACCGCGTTCGATCCAACACGCTGATTTCATTGACCCGTTCCAGTTCATCAGCTTCATAAGAGCGACCAAGAGAGAGAATCTACCAGAATTCGATGTGATGCTCGAAGCGAAAGCGAAGGACCTGGCCCTATTACATGTGCGACAAGACTTGGGTCGATTTGCCCCAGACATAATATCCAACTAGGAGACTAGTGACGTGCATTCTGAATACGAAGAGGAGAATGACCTGGCTGCAAGAGATCCAGCCGCGGAAGATCCTCGTGTACTGGTCGCAGTGATGAATAGCCTCCGTGATTTCGAGATCGCTCGTGATCAAGGTTGGTACCGCATTCCCCTTGACCGTGCCCCATCAAGGGTAGGAGCTGATTACCTGGCTTTCTATCACACCAAGGTGTTTGGCGAAGAACGCTGGGCGATCCACTACTATGCCCCCATCAGGCGCTTTCATATCGTGTCAAGACACGCTCTACTTCCTGAGGAACCAGCTCACCCTCGGGCGAACGAACTGTACTACAAGATCGAAATCGGAACTCTGCAACCTCTGCCCCAGGCCATTCCCAGTCACCGGTTGCGACGAATCACCTTCATTCCCACGACGCTGGGACGTCTGCTGCGTGCTGAAGAGATCAACGATCTCTGGCCTGGCAGCCCAGCAGAGCAGAAGCTTTGGCAAGCTTTTAAGGAGAACGGTATCACTGCTGAGCGATACTATCCGCTGAAAGAGGGGGATGAAGCCTACCAGATAGACTACGCCATCTTCTGCAAGGAAGGCAGGATAGCCGTGCTCTTGGAGGGCGAGACCCCAGTGGAGAACATCCACATCGTGCGCGAACGGCCCAATATAGACGACTATGACCTGACCGTCAGTGGCTGGACCGTGTTGCGTTGCTCAGCCGACGAGATCAACAAGGCGTTGAGCGACTGCCTATCCCGTATAGTGGCTGCGATCGAGCAGCAGGGCGGATTGTTTGCCTGAAGAAAGGTTAAGTCATAAGATATCGACTAAAATATGTCACAATTGGAATCGGGCGCGCGCTACTTGACAAACTTCAGGAACTAAGTTATAATTTCAAATAATATACCATCCAGCGCTGGGGCTCACTAGAGTGAGGTTTGTAAAGGCATCGGACAACCTAATTGTGCTTCATCTCATTTACAGTGTAGACAATTTGTTACTATTGATTGAGGCAGTGGCCTAAATGCAGCCATTGCCTCGATTTTTTTGGCCCATGCAGAGGCCTCAAGTAAATCTCAAAGAAACAAGGAGGTAGAGAATGGCAACAGTACCGTCTGATCTGGAGATCGCCCAAGCGGCGAAGCTGAAGCCCATCCTAGAGATTGCCGAATTGGTGGGCTTGACCGAAGATGATCTGGACCTTTATGGAAAGTACAAGGCTAAGATTCATCTCGATGTCCTTGAAAGATTCAAGGACCGCCCTAATGGCAAATACATCGATGTCACGGCCATCACCCCGACCCCTCTGGGTGAGGGAAAAACCGTGACCACCGTTGGTGTGAGCCAGGGCCTGAACTACATCGGCAAGAAGGTGCTCACGGTTATTCGGCAGCCTTCTCAGGGCCCCACCTTTGGTATCAAGGGTGGTGCGGCCGGCGGTGGCTATTCGCAATTAGTGCCCATGGAGGATTTCAACCTTCACCTCACCGGTGATATCCACGCCGTGGGCGCGGCTCACAATCTCCTCGCGGCGGCGATAGATGCTCGCATCATGCACGAGGACAGGTTGAGCGATGAACAACTGGCCAACATGGGCCTGAAAAGGTTGGATATTGACCCTTACAGCATCACCTGGAACCGCGTGCTGGATGTCAACGACCGGGCACTTCGAAACGTAATAGTGGGACTGGGAACCAAGTGGGACGGCCGTCCTCGGGCGTCTGGCTTCGACATCACTGTCTCTTCGGAGGTGATGGCTGTCCTGGCCCTGACCACCGGGTTGCAGGACCTACGAGAGCGGTTGGGGAGAATCGTCATCGGCACCGACAAGAATAGGAACCCGGTCACAGCGGAAGACTTGGGCGTGGCTGGGGCGATGACCGTGCTGATGAAAGAGGCCGTCATGCCCAACTTGATGCAGACTCTGGAAAACAGCGCAGCTATCGTTCATGCCGGTCCGTTCGCCAACATCGCGCATGGCAACTCCTCCATCATCGCCGATATGATCGGCCTCAAGATGGTCTCCGATGGCTATCTGGTCACCGAGTCCGGCTTCGGAGCCGACTGCGGCATGGAGAAGTTCTTCAACATCAAGTGCCGCTACAGCGGATTGATCCCCAATTGTGTGGTGATGGCAGCTACGATCAGAGCGCTGAAGATGCATGGAGGCGGACCAAGAGTAGTGGCTGGCAGGCCCTTGGATGCGGCGTATCAGGAAGAAAACCTTGAACTGCTGGAAAAGGGACTTGACAATCTCAAAGCCAACATCGCGATCGCTCAGCAATTCGGCGTTCCCGTGGTCGTCGCCGTGAATAGGTTCACCACCGACACCGATGCTGAGATTGAGATGGTGAGGCAGGCGGCGCTGGACGCTGGCGCGGATGACGCGGTGGAGAGCAACGTCTGGGCCAAGGGCGGAGAAGGTGGTGCCGCCCTGGCTGAGGCGGTGGTGAAAGCTTGCGAGAAGCCTAGCAAGTTCCAGTTTCTCTACCCGCTGGATATTCCTATCAAGGACAAGATAGAGACTATCGTCAACAAGGTGTATGGAGCGAATGGAGCCGACTATTCGTCTGCAGCGGAGGCGAAGATCAGACTCTACACCAGGCTAGGCTATGACAAGTTGCCTCTGAACATGGCAAAGACGCACCTCTCACTCTCCCACGACCCGGCGTGGAAGGGCGTGCCCAAGAACTATACGGTGCCCATCCGTGACATCAGGGCCTCGGTAGGTGCGGGCTTCCTGTATCCACTTCTTGGCGAGATGCGCACCATGCCCGGCCTACCCTCCCGGCCCGTCTTCATGGACGTCGACATCGACGAGACGGGAAAGACGCTTGGCCTGTTCTAGAGGGCAGCGAATACATGGCACGAGACTTCTATCACAATCACATAGGTGGTGTGAGCTAGAATCCAAGGGGGCGAATCGCCAGTGGTCGGTTCGCCCCCCTATCCCGTTTGAGGGGCCTGGTTCTCTCTTGCAATCCTTAGTAATTTTGGTTACAATTATAAATAGGACTGAATTAGTCCACTTTGAAAGAGGTGTAAAAAAATGGCAGTCTCAACTTTACCGGTACCTTCGATGTACGCCGATCACCACGTGACAGCGGTACGCAAGCTGCTCAGCGACTTGCCGGGCGTGCAGGACATCCAGGCCAGCGCTGCTTTCAAGCAGGTCACCATAAAGCATACCAAGGAGGTGAGCAAGGAAGCCCTTTCCGAGGCTTTGCAGAAAGCAGGCTACTTGGTAAAGGAAGAGGAGCTGATAGAGGAGGAACCCTCCCACCTGAGTGACCCGGCCTGGTACGAGTGTGCCTCGCGCTGCATCAAGACCGACGAAGCTGATCTCGAAATGTCGGGGGACTTCCGACTGTACTAGAGTTGACGAGCGTGGCGACCATGCTCTTGTCAATCACACCAATACTGAGGACATTATTCCAAACTTGATGAGAGGAGAGCTAAATGGCAAAAAGCAAGAAGACCGTTGACCCCGCAGCCGAAGCCATGTTGGAGAAAGCTGCGGAAATGGACATCAGTACGGCCTTTTCGCGTGTGGACGAATTGAAACCCTGCCCCATTGGCGCTAAAGGTATCTGCTGCAAGAACTGCGCCATGGGGCCCTGTCGCCTCACGAAGGAGGGTTTGGTGGGCATCTGTGGAGCCACGGTGGAAACGGTGGCAGCCAGAAACCTGGCCCGGGCCATAGCGGCTGGAGGTGCAGCCCACTCGGATCACGGACGGGACCTGGCTTTCGTGCTCCACGGTGCGGCTACCGGCGAGGCACCTGGTTATGAGATCAGAGACGAGTTCAAGCTACGAGAGGTCGCTCTCGACCTAGGTGTGGAGATTGACGGCCGCAGCAAGGAGGAGATTGCCATAGACGTGGCCGAGAAGGCCCTGGCCCAGTTTGGGCAGCAATCCGGCGAGCTAGTGTACCTCGGCCGAGCTCCCAAGAAGCGGCAGGAAATCTGGCGCAAACTTGGCATAGCTCCGCGGGGCATAGATCGGGAAATAGTGGAAATCCTGCACCGGACCGTTGTAGGCAACGACCAGGATGCAGAACACATTCTCGACCAAGGCATGCGCGCGGCCCTCGGCGATGGCTGGGGAGGCTCTATGCTGGCCACGGATCTTTCCGATATACTTTTCGGTACCCCTAGTCCCCTGGTCACCCAGGCAAACCTGGGCGTACTGAACGAGGACGAGGTAAACATAGTCATCCATGGCCATGAACCTACATTGTCGGAGATGGTGGTAGCTGCGGCCAGGGATCCCGAGATGGTCGAGTACGCCAAGTCCAAGGGAGCCAATGGCATCACCCTGGCCGGCATCTGCTGCACTTCCAATGAGACTCTGATGCGCCAGGGCGTTCCCTCCGCCGGCAATTTTCTGCATCAGGAGCTGGCCATTCTCACAGGTGCGGTGGAGGCCATGGTGGTGGACGTCCAGTGCATCTTCCAAGGCTTGCAGGATGTGGCGGAGAACTTCCACACCAAGCTCATAACCACCTCACCGAAGGCGATGATCACCGGTGCCCTGCATATGGAGTTTGACGAGCGCCGTGCTCCCGAGATTGCCAGGGAGATCGTCAAGACTGCGGTTGACAACTTCTCCAACCGTGGGCCAACGTATATCCCCGACATGAAAGACAACATGGTACCCGGTTTCTCACATGAGTATATCCGCTACATGCTGGGTGGTTACTACCGTGGCTCCCTGCGGCCCCTGAATGATGCGATCATGACTGGCCGTCTGCGGGGTGTCGCCGGGGTGGTAGGCTGCAATAACCCCCGCGTCGTTCAGGATGAGGCCCATAGCGAGATAGTCAGGGAGTTCTTAAAGAACGACGTACTGGTCGTGCAGACCGGGTGTGGGGCACTATGCAATGCCAAATACGGCTTGCTCCAAGGTGAGGCGCTCGAATACGCTGGTCCTGGCCTGAGGGAAATATGTGAGGCCGTGGGCATACCGCCGGTCTTGCATATGGGCTCCTGCGTGGACAACAGCCGCATCCTAACCGTCCTGTCGGAGATGGCCACTGAGGGCGGCCTGGGTGATGATATCTCAGATATCCCCGCCGTGGGCATCGCGCCGGAATGGATGAGTGAGAAAGCGTTGACCATCGGGACCTACTTCGTCGCTTCAGGGGCCTATGTCATTTTCGGCGTCAAGTCCCCGGTGGAGGGCAGCGAAGCAGTCACAGATCTCATCAGCCACCGCTGGGAGGAGAAAACCGGCGGGAAGCTGGAGTTCGTGCCGGATCCCGAGGAGATCGTGCGGAAATCGCTGGACCATATTGATAAGAAACGGGCCGCCCTTGGCTTGCCCGAGTACGATCCCACCCGCTTCGGACAAAGTGGCGATCGGCGTTGGCAGGCCTGGTTGAAGGCTCAGGAAGAAGGGGCGGAGGTCAGCCTGTATAGCATGGCTGGCGTGCCCGTCGAGGAGGCATAAGGAGGATAGAGATCGATGTCGAGATACATAGCTAGTGCCGCCATTCGTGGCGCGAACAACGTCTACCAAGAAGCCGAACAACTGCTGCAAAAAGCGCTAGCGGAAAAGGGATCGGACACTCCGGTACAGTTTCCCAACACCGCCTACTATTTGCCGGTCATCTATGGCTTCACTGGCATGCCAGTCTCCAAGCTGGGAGACCTGCCACCGGTGCTTGAGCATGTCAAGAAACTCATTCACCCTATGCCCAGGAGCCGCTTGTGGACCCCGTATCTGGGCGAGGCCCTGGATTGCGGTGTCGCCACCCTGCTGGCCGAGGAAGCCATCATGGGGATGAAGTACGCACTGGGTGAACAGCCAGAGAAACTGGAGGGCTATCCGGACCTGGTAACGGCCGGTGGCGAGGGGTACTGCAATGGGCCCATTGACGATGTGCAGTTACGCGCTTGGGGTATCCAGTTGGTGGATGGCCGCATGCCCGGCTTCTGTGCTCTCATCGGCGCTGCCAAATCCAACGAGGTGGCGGTGAAACTCGTGCGCGAGCTTCAGCGCCGAAACATTCTGGTTTTCCTCTCCGGCAACGTGAACGGGCGTAGCATCATCCATCAGTTGCTGGAGGAGGGAGTGGAGATGGGTTATGATACCTATATCATCCCCTTCGGCACTGACACCATCAGCACCATCTATCCCCTGGGGTTTGCCACCCGCTCAGGGCTTACTTTCGGAGGCTTGAAACCCGGGCAGGCTAGGGAGAACCTTATTTATAACAAGTTCCGCGTTTTCGCCTTTGCCTTGGCTCTGGGAGAGGTGGATGACCTGAAGTACGCCACCGCTGCTGGGGCTATCAGCTACGGCTTTCCCGCTATAGCAGACACCATCATCCCTGAAGTGCTGCCTACCGGAGTGACTCAATATGAGCACGTGGTCTCCATGCCCTTCGACGATATCGAGGGTAAGGACGACCTGGAGCGGGCCGAGAGACTGATTCAGAAATGCATCGAGGTGCGCGGTGTTAAGGTGAAGATCGCCGAGATTCCCATTCCTGTCCCCTACGGCTCAGCTTTTGAGGGAGAGCGGGTGCGCAAGGATGACATGCGTATCGAGTTCGGCGGAAAGAAATCTCGCGCCTTCGAGTATCTCCTCATGAGGGACCCCGATGAGATCGAGGACGGAAAGATCGAGTTGGTAGGGCCTGACTTCGACGAGGCTGAGGAGGCTAGCGCCATGGACATGGGTATCATCGTCGAAGCAGGCGGCCGCAAGATGCAGAAGGACTTCGAGTCAGTCCTTGAGCGGCAGATTCACTACTTCCTCAATGCTGCCTCTGGCGTGCAACACATCGGGCAGCGGGACATCGCCTGGATACGTATAAGCAAAACGGCCGCGCAAAAAGGCTTCAGACTGAAGCACTTCGGCGAGATACTATATGCCCGTTTCAAGGGCGAGCCCTGGAATAGCATCGTGGACAAGGCCCAGGTCACCATTGTGACTGACCCTGAGGAGATGAAGAAGTGGCTGGAGATGGCTCGTGGGGCCTACAACGAACGAAACGTCCGTGTCGCAGGCCTGACGGACGATGCGGTGGAGGAATTCTATTCCTGCACCCTTTGCCAGTCCTTTGCCCCCACGCATGTGTGCATCATCTCGCCGCAGCGACTGGGACTTTGCGGGGCCTATAACTGGCTGGACTGCAAGGCAGCCTTCCAGATCAACCCCACCGGCCCCAACCAACCCATCGCGAAGGGGCAACTACTTGATCCCCAGGTCGGGCGTTGGAGCGGGCCGCAGGAGTTCGTGCATTCCCATTCTAACCAGACCGTGGAACAGGTCACCATGTACTCCATCATGACCGATCCCATGACCGCTTGCGGATGCTTCGAGTGCATGGTGCTCGTCATCCCTGAGGCCAATGGCGTGATGATAATTTCACGCGAGGATCCCAGCATGACCCCGTCTGGCATGACCTTTTCCACCATGGCTGGCATGTTCGGGGGTGGCCTGCAAACGCCAGGCGCCATGGGCGTAGGCAAGTACTATCTGACTAGCCCCAAGTTCATCTCTGCCGATGGTGGGTTCAAGCGAGTGGTTTGGATGTCCTCCTTCCTGAAGGAAACGATGGCTGACGAGTTCAAGGCTGTCGCCGATAGGGAAGGCATCCCAGACCTCGTTGACCGCATCGCCGACGAGCGCAACGTGACTACCGTTGAGGAACTGCTTCCTTGGCTGGAGGAGCACGATCATCCAGCCCTGAAGATGGACCCAATAATGTAATTTCGACTACAGAGAGGGGTGGTCTGCCAAGGAGGACTGACCACCCCTTAGTGGCACCGATGCTTGGGCCCGCGAGGGGCCAGAGAAGCCAACTACAAGATGACCTTGGAAGGAGTAACAAGAATGGCTGTTACCGTGGAAATCCCGAAACAGAAATGGGCTGGTCAGGTAAGGGAGATCACCCTGGGCGCTACGCCAGACGAGGGTGGCACCCGTAGCAAGACCGTGGCCGTAGGCGGGGAGAGGACATTGCCCTTTCTCGATTTCGAGGCTGAAATGCCTAACCCTCCTCGCATCGCGGTTGAGATTCGAGATCGTAGGCCAGATGACTGGTCTCCCCTCCTGATGAACGCCTGGGGCGAGGCCATGGAAGATCCCGCTGCCTGGGCCAAGGCGGTAGAGGACCTCGATGTAGACCTCCTGGTATTGCAACTGAGTCTAGCCGATGCCGAAGGCAACGAGACCACGGCTGAGGAGGCCAGGGGTGTAGTAAGGAAAGTCCTCGATGCCACCGGCCTGCCTCTCGTCATTTTCGGCCCTGGCCAGCTAGAGAAGGATATTGAGCTTCTGGTGGCTGTGGCCGAGGAGGCCGCAGGCGAACGTATCGTCCTCGGAGTCTGCGACGACAAAAACTATAAAACCATAGTAGCAGCGGCTCTGGCCCATGGGCACCTGGTAAATGCACGTACCGCTATGGACGTTAACCTGGCCAAACAATTGAACATCCTTATCAGCGACGTGGGCCTCTCCCTGGATCGTGTCCTCATGGATCCTACGACGGCAGCCCTGGGCTATGGTGTCGAATATGGGTACTCGGCTATGGAGCGGCTCAGGTTGGCCGCTTTCCAGGGCGATGCGATGACCCAGCAACCTATGTTGGTGACGCCGGGGGAGGAAGCCTGGCGGATGAAGGAGGCCAAGGTTGGCGAGGATGTGCCGGAGGCCTGGGGAGACTGGGAGGAGCGTGGGATAACCTGGGAAACCCTGACCGCTACCACACTTATCCAGTCAGGGGCAGACATAGTTGTCCTCCGGCATCCAGAGTCGGTGCACCGGATCAAGGAGATGATCAATAAACTTTGGAAGGAGGATTAAAGTATGGCCCTCACCGGCTTGGAGATCTATAAGCTGCTACCCAAGACTAACTGCAAAGATTGCGGGTTCCCTACTTGTCTCGCCTTCGCCATGAAGTTGGCAGCCAAACAAGCAGAACTATCCGGCTGTCCCCATGTCAGCGAGGAGGCGAAGGCTGCGTTGGAGTCGGCTGCGGCACCGCCGATCCGTCTCATTACTATAGGTGACGACGAGCACAAGATTGAAGTGGGAAACGAAACCGAATTATTCCGGCACAACAAGACCTTCTTCCATATGCCAGGCCTGTTTGTACGGGTCAAAGACACCCAACCCCTGGCAGAGGTCGAGGATTTGGTGAGTCAAGTTGATGGCTATTCGGTGGACTATGTAGGGATAGTGCTAAACCTGGATGGGATAGCTGTGGAGAGCGAGTCAGGGGATCCGGCGACCTTGGCCGAATATGTCAAGGCAGTGCGAGCCAAGACCAAACGACCGCTGATCCTGATGGCTGATGACCCTGAGGTGATGAAGGCAGGGCTGGCGGAAGCCCAAGGCACCACTCCGCTAGTCTATGCAGCCAACGCGGACAACTGGCAAGCCATGGCCGACTTGGCTACGGAACATAATACCCCGTTGGCTGTCTATGCCGAAGGACTGGAAGCCCTCGTCAACCTGGTAAAGCAGGTCAAGGAGTCTGGCGTGGAGGATATCACGCTCGACCCCGGGACCCGAGACTTTAACGATTCCTTGAGCTTGGCGACCCAAATCCGGCGTCTCGCGCTCGAAGCGAAGCCAGACCGTTTGCTCGGCTATCCAACGATCGCCTTTCCGGGTGAGGCCACAGAATCCGTGGCTGAAGAGTCCATGCTGGCCAGCCAGCATATAGCGAAATATGCTGGGTTCATGGTCTTGGATCACTTTGAACCAGCCGTGGCCTATGCTCTCCTAGCACTGCGACAGAATGTTTATACCGATCCGCGCCAACCTGTGCAGGTTACGCCCGGAGTCTATGAGATCAACGGGCCCACTTCCGACGATCAGCTCATGATCACCACCAACTTCTCCATTACCTACTTCTCGGTGGCCAACGAGGTGGAGGGCACTGGAAGGCCTGCCTGGTTGCTAGTCGCCGATACAGAGGGGCTCTCCGTTCTAACCGGCTGGGCGGCGGGGAAGTTCGATGCTGACAAGATCGCCACAACGGTGAAGAGCACCGGCATCGCTGATAAGATCAGCCACCAGAAACTAGTCATTCCTGGTGCGGTGTCCGTCCTGTCTGGCGAATTGGAGGATGAGCTCCCTGGCTGGGAGATCCTGGTGGGGCCGCGAGAGGCCGTCGACATACCGGCTTACATGAAACTCTGGAAGAAGTAGGCCAGCGGCAGTAATCTTGATCTTATAGGGGAATCCCAAAGTTCAGACTGAAGCTTCCACACAGACTCTCAGCCGAGCAGTCCAGTTGACACGCAGAGCATCAGGCTATTGAGCCTCGTTCTCTGGTGAGAAATTTCCTAGAGGTAACCCAAAGGAGGAGTCTATGTTCAAAATCGGTGAGGAGATACAAGTCATCTCCACCAAGGTGAGAAAAGCAATTGAGGAAAGAGACAAGAAGCCTGTTCAGGAGTTGGCCATGGCCCAGGTGGAGCACGGGGCCGACGCGCTGGAGCTCAACATAGGCCCTCAGAAGAAAGAGGGACCCCAGGTTATGGAGTGGATCGTGGATACGGTGCAGGAGGTGGTTGATGTCCCCCTCTGCCTCGACACCACCAACTTGGCAGCGATGGAAGCTGGCTTGAAGAGGGTCAGAAAGCAAGCGATCGTCAATTCCACCTCCGCCGACCCCGACCGTCTGCGAGATGTGCCTCCCTTGGCAGCCAAGTATGACGCCAGGCTCATCGCCTTGACTATGGGAAAGAGCATCCCAGTGGAAGCCGATATGCGAGTCGCTATCGCCCTGGAACAGTTGATGCCACGTATCATGGAAGTGGGCATCCCCATGGATCAAGTACTTATGGACCCCTTGATCCTGACCGTCAAAGGGATGCAGGAGTATTGTCCCGAAGCGATAGAGACGATCCGCTTCCTGAAGCAAATCTCTGATCCGCCCCCGTTGACGCTAGTTGGCATGTCCAACGTATCAAATGGGGTGCCTAAGGAGAATCGCAGCCTTATCAACGCAACGTATGCGGTGATGCTTCTGGGCGCTGGGCTGGATGCAGCCATAGTTGACGCCAGGGATGAAAGGCTGAAGGAGTGGGTGCGCATAATTGATGAGCGGGACGAGGGTACGCTCGTGGGCAAGGTGCTCCTTAGTCTCTATGAGGCCACGGCGGCGATGGAAGATCTGGATCCCAGCGTGGTGGATATGCAAGATCCTGAGCAAGCAGCGATCTTCAAGACAATCCAAGTCCTGCAAAACAAGGTTATCTACGCCGACGGGTACCTAGAGGTCTAGAACCATCACCGTGAGGACAAGTTGGTCGCCCGATAGTAGTGACCTCATACCTCGGCTAGGATTCACCTATTCCAAGCGCAATGAGCGGGCAAATTGACAGTTTGTCCCACATAGACTTATGCTGCGTGTAAGGTTAGCATCATGGCTGAAGAAAACTTGAAAAATGGCCCTGTTGGTGCGGTTATGGTAGTTGGTGGTGGCATCGGGGGCATGCAAGCTGCCCTCGATCTGGCCGAAGCAGGTATCAAAGTATACCTAGTGGAGACGAAGTCGGCCATCGGTGGTCACATGGCCCAGTTGGACAAGACCTTTCCCACCAATGACTGCGCCATGTGTATCATGTCTCCCAAGATGGTGGACGTCGGACGCCATATCAACATCGATGTTCTGACCAACACTGACGTCGTAGCTATCGAAGGAGAAGCAGGCAACCTCACCGCCAAGCTTAGGGTGAAGCCCCGCTATATCGACCTGGACAAATGTACCGGCTGCGGCGATTGTGCCAGCGTCTGCCCCATCCTCCTGCCTAGTGAGTATGAGGAGGGCCTGGCCACACGGCATGCCGCTCACCGCCTTTATCCCCAAGCTATCCCTCACGCCTTCGCCATCGAGAAACAGGGTATCGCCCCCTGCCGAGATGCCTGCCCGACGGGGCAACGGGCTCAAGGCTACATCGCGCTCATCAGGGAAGGGCGGTACGAAGAAGCCTTACGAGTGATTAAGGAAGATAACCCTTTCCCTGCCATCTGTGGCCGTATCTGCAACCACCGCTGTGAGGATGCGTGTAACCGAGGTCTGATAGATGAGTCGGTCGCCATCGCGTCCCTGAAGCGCTTCGTCACCGACCAGGTGTATTCCAAACCTCGCCAAAAGGTAGAACCCGTGCCACGCACTCGGCCGGAGCGAATCGCCATCGTGGGTGCCGGGCCGGCTGGTCTGACGGCGGCACAGGATCTGATCAGGCTGGGCTATGGCGTTACCGTCTTTGAGGCCCTGCCGGTGGCAGGAGGCATGTTGCGCGTTGGTGTTCCGGAATATCGCCTGCCAGCAGAATTTATCCAGCGGGAAGTGGATGACATCCTGGACCTAGGCGTGGAGTTGAGACTCAACACGCGCATAGATAACCTCCAGGAGTTGATAGACGCCGGTTACGACGCCGCCTTCCTGGCTGTGGGCGCCCACGAGGGAAAGAAGATGAACATCCCTGGCGCAGAGCTGGATGGTACGATGATCAGCATCGTTCTTCTCCACGACGTAAGGCTAGGGCAGGAAGTGGAATTGGGTAAGAAAGTGAGTGTTGTGGGAGGCGGCGATGTGGCCATAGATGCGGCTCGCACAGCCCTGCGCGTGGGAGCTGAAGAGGTCACCATCGTCTACCGCCGCTCCGAGACGGAAATGCCTTGTCGTCGCGAGGAACTGGAGAGCGCCAAGGAAGAAGGTATTCGCTTTGAACTGCTGACTAACCCAGTTCGCGTCCTCGGTGAGGAAGTAGGGCGCGTAACCGGGATTGAATGTGTAAAGATGCAATTGGGCGAACCCGACGAAAGCGGGCGCCGGCGACCTGTCCCCATTCCGGGTACCGAACACGTGATTCCTGCTGACAATGTGATCTTCTCGATCGGGCAGGCAGCAGGTCTTTCCTTCATTCCAGAGGACAGCCAGGTGGGAACGACCTCCTGGGGCACGATCGTCGCAGATCCGGAGACATTGGCCTGCGACCGGCCAGGCGTCTTCGCTGGCGGGGACGCTATCAGCGGAACGGCTTTCGTCATCGAAGCTGTAGCCCACGGCCACCGAGCAGCGGCTTCCATTCACCGTTATCTCAGCGACGAAGAGTTGCCACCGCTCAAACCTGAACTACCCGTGGTTAAGATGGCCCCTCAGGAAGCAGAAACACGGATGCGGGAACTGAAGTTCTCTCGCCAGGGCCGCCTGGGGATGCCAGCCTTGTCTGCGGCTGAGCGTAGATTGAGTTTCGAGGAGGTCGAACTGGGCTATACAGAGGAGATGGCCCAGGCAGAGGCGGCGCGTTGCCTGCAGTGTGGGATTTGTTCAGAATGCCTGGCTTGTGTTTATACGTGTCAGGCAGGAGCCGTCAAGCATGAAGACGTCGAACAAACGAGGGAGATTGAGGTAGGTGCCGTCATCCTGGTCCCTGGCTTTGAGACTTACAACGCTGAGCTGTCAGAGGAGTTCGGATTCGGCAGATACGCCAACGTGGTGACAAGCATACAGTTTGAACGTCTTCTCTCCGCCTCCGGCCCCACTGAGGGTCACGTCAAGCGTCCCTCGGATGGAGAGCGCCCGCGTAAGATAGCCTTCCTGCAATGCATAGGCTCCCGGGATCAAACCCACGATTATTGTTCCTCCGTCTGCTGCATGTATGCCACCAAAGAGGCCATCATGGCCTGTGAGCACGAGCCGGATACCCAGATTCATGTCTTTATGATGGACATGAGGGCCTTTAGCAAAGGCTATCTGGAGTACTATCAGCAAGCGCAGGAGAAATATGGAATCCAGTACACCTATTGTCGCATCTCCGCCCTGAAAGAGGATCCCGTTTCCAACAATCTGATAATAAGGTACTACACCGATGATGGGAAGCTGCAGGAGGAGAGCTTCGATCTTGTTGTCCTTTCAGTGGGCATGGAGATGTCACCCCAGGTAAGGAGGCTGGGACAGAACCTGGGTATCGAGTTGGATGATTACGGCTTCTGTCACACACTGGAATTCCGACCCTTGGAAACCACCCGACCAGGGATTTTCGCCTGTGGGCCCTTTGTCGAACCCAAAGACATCCCAGAGACGGTGGTCGAGGCGAGCGCGGCGGCGAGTCAGGCTGAAGGCCTGCTGGCCAAAGTCAGAGGAACTCTGACCAGGGGAAAGGCCTATCCACCGGAGCGAGACGTATCCAAGGAGGAGCCGCGCATAGGCGTTTTCGTCTGTCACTGTGGATCCAATATCGGGGGCTTCCTGGACGTGCCGTCTGTGGCGGAGTATGCTAAGAACTTGCCTTACGTCGTCCACGCTGAGGACAATCTCTACACGTGTTCTCAAGACTCGGTTGAGATAATCAAACAAAGGATCGCTGAGCACAACCTGAACCGTGTGGTCGTCGCCTCTTGCACACCCCACACTCACGAGCCGATGTTCCAAGACACCATCTGTCAAGCCGGTCTGAACGAACACCTCTTCGAGATGGCCAACATCCGTAACCAATGTTCCTGGGTTCATTCTCACGACTGGGACAAAGCAACGGAGAAGGCAAAGGAACTGGTGCGGATGTCAGTAGCCAGGGCCGCGCTCCTGGAGGCCTTGCACAAAGTTGACCTGCCTCTGCATCATTCAG
Source organism: Anaerolineae bacterium (assembly GCA_041559215.1). Classification (GTDB taxonomy): domain Bacteria; phylum Chloroflexota; class Anaerolineae; order UBA7937; family B3-Chlor; genus JBFFDV01. The sequence goes on from JBFFDV010000016.1 coordinate 16,173, forward strand.
CGCTAGTCATCGGTGGCGGGGTGGCCGGCATGAACGCAGCGCTCTCCTTGGCTGAGCAGGGCTTTCCCGTACATCTGATCGAACGGAAAGCGGAACTTGGGGGAAACCTGCGTCATGTCCGTTACAGCCTTGATGACGCTGATCCTCAGGCTTACTTGCGAGACCTCATCAGCAAGGTCGAAGGTCACGATCTGATCACAATCTATAAGGAAGCGCAGCTGACACATACTTCAGGCTTCGTAGGCAATTTCTCCTCACGCCTGAGAGTCAACGAAGAGGAGAAGACGGTGGAACACGGGGTAGTCATTGTGACCACCGGCGGACAAGAGTACCGAGGAGATGAGTACCTATACGGCCAGAATGAAAGGATCGTCACCCAACAGGAGTTTGAAGATAAGGTGGCTGACGCTCCCGAAGAGATAGCCAAGGCACAGAATGTGGTGATGATCTTGTGTGTGGGGCCTGGTAGTCAATATTGCAGCCGTATCTGCTGTGCAGGAGCTATCAAGAACGCCCTCAAGATCAAGGAACTGAACCCACAAGCCAATATCTATGTCCTTTACAGAGACATCAGAACGTATGGCTTTCAGGAGAGATACTATCGTCAGGCCCTGGAAGAGGGCGTCATCTTCATCCATTATGACGACAGCAAGCTCCCACAGGTAGCGACAGATGGGCATTTGGAAGTGCGGTTCTGGGAACCAGCCTTGGGAGAGGAAATGATGGTTAGGCCGGACCTCTTGATCCTCAACACGGGTATGGTGGCTGCAGAAGGAGCCCAAGAACTAGCTTCCACCCTCAAGATACCGTGCGGTCTTGACAATTTCTTCTTAGAAGCACACATCAAGCTTCGTCCCGTGGATTTCGTTACTGAAGGTATGTTCATGGCTGGCGCTGCTCACTACCCTAAGTTTCTGGAGGAGTCTATCGTTCAGGCTCAAGCGGCGGCGGCTAGAGCGGCAACGATTCTCAGTAAAGAAACCTTGAGCGCGGGTGGTGTGGTGGCGGTGGTGGACGCTGAGAGATGCACCGGCTGTCTAACCTGCGTACGCGTCTGTCCTTATAATGTACCAGTCATTAATCCCGCGCTGACAGGGGCTGGCCGGATATTGGGGGCGGCTCAAATCGAGATGGCCGCTTGTCAAGGCTGCGGTATCTGCGCGGCTGAGTGTCCAGCCAAAGCGATCCAGTTGATGCACTATACGGATGTCCAGGTAATAGCGGAGGAGGAAGCTTTGTTCGAGAAAGCTCCGGTCGCCTTATCGGGAGTGGAATAGATGAGTGAATTCGAACCGCAAATCGTAGCTTTCTGTTGCCACTACTGTGCCTATGCCGCTGCCGACCTGGCTGGTTCTTTGCGTCTGCAATACCCCACCAATCTTAAGGTGATAAGGCTTCCCTGTACTGGCAAGTTGGACACCCTCCACGTACTGAAGGCGTTTGAAGAGGGAGCCGACGGCGTCATGGTGGCCGGTTGACTAATAGGAGACTGTCATTACCTGGAAGGTAATGTAAGGGCAGAACGCAGGGTAGAGTATACCAAGGGGCTGTTGGATCAGATAGGCCTGGGGGCGGAGCGCTTGGAGATGCATTTCATCTCCTCGGCGATGGGCCGAGAGTTCGCGGACATAACGACGGAAATGACCGAGCGGATCAGGCAACTGGGCCCAAGCCCCCTGCGAGAAAGAGGAAACAAGAAATGATCGTCGGTGAACAGAAATCCCTGGAAGAGATCAAAGAGATGCTTGCTGACTACGAGAGGATACTCATTCTCGGGTGTGGAACCTGTGTAACTGTTTGCTTCGCAGGCGGCGAGAAGGAAGTGGGTATCCTTGCCTCGGCCTTGCGCATGGCCACCAAGATTGACGGAGAGGAGAAGGTCTTTGACGAAGCGACCGTGCAGAGGCAATGCGAGTGGGAATTCCTGGATGCTATAGAAGAAGAGATCAAGGAGCATGACCTGGTCCTGTCCATGGCCTGTGGCATCGGCGTACAGGCGATAGTAGAGCGCTTTCCGGAAGCCCATGTAGCGCCAGCGGTAAACACCACATTCCTTGGTATCCCCGAGGAACATGGGCTCTGGACGGAGCGCTGCGGCGCTTGCGGTGCATGTGTTCTGCACCAGACGGCGGGAATCTGTCCCATCGCCCGTTGCGCTAAGAGTCTGCTGAACGGGCCTTGTGGAGGTTCGCAAGGGGGCGAGTGTGAGATAGACCCGGAAGTTCCATGCGCCTGGCAACTTATCTATGATCGCTTGAAGGCCCAAGGACGTCTGGATCAGATGTTGGAGATCATCCCCGTCAAGGATTGGTCCACCAGCCGCGACGGTGGGCCCCGTAGGCTGGTCAGGGAGGATTTGCGCACCGATTGAAATCACGTGGAACAGGAGAGATAGTATATGGCAAAGCCTAGAACTGAGGAGTATCCACTACTTTGGCTACAGTGCGGTGCATG
>JBFFDV010000017.1:0-17923 GCA_041559215.1 Anaerolineae bacterium
CCAGATGCAGGCTGAGACTATCGGCCGGTGTCAAATTCTCTGCGGATAGATGCAGATACCTGCCGCCTTCGAGGGTGAGAGGCTCCTCGACCGTCAGGCCGGGGGCTGTGACCTCCACCCCTACATCGGAGACTAGAACATTCAAGGAGTTGGTGGGGTAGACTATCTCCTTAGAAAGCGCATAGGTACGGGATTGAAAGTCCAGCGCATAGCTGAAGACGAACTCGTGGAAACCGGGAAAGATCGGCAGGTCGGAGGCGAAACCTGTCTCCGTCTCGACCACACAACAGGCCATCAACCCCTCCATCAATTGCACCCCGGAGGCTCCCTGCGGGAGGGAGAAGCGCGCAGTCGCTCCACCATCCTCGCCTGTGGAGCCGACATAGGTGGTATTGCCGTCATTGATGAGGATCTGTACTTCCTGCACTACGATAAATCCGGGCTGAAAATTTAGAATCAGGTGTGCCCTTTCCGCCCACAGGTCAGCATCGCTAGTCGTGGGTTCGAAGACGGTGAAGGGTATTGAGAGGACGCTCTCTCCTTCGGAAAAGGCCATCACCTCGCTCCCGTAGCTTATCCCTTGGTACTCCACTTCAAATCGATAAATGTACCCTTCCGTGTCAAGGTCCTCGAAGCGGAATCGCCCTTCCTCATCGGTGGTCTGTTGCAAGGAGCCCTCTTCCTCTTCGCCCCTGAGTATCCAGAGGGTGACGGGCAGTCCTTCCAGTGGCCCCGTGTCGGAGGTACCGTCGAACACTTGGCCCTCGATCACTCCAGGCTCTTGGGCCCAGGTCGCCATGGTCATGGGGGAAAGGAGGAAAACGATTGTTAGCAGAAGGATCAGTCGGTTGCGCATCTCATCCCTCCCCCGCCGGTGCTCGCTTCTTGGGCCAGGCGGCTATCAGTGTGCCCACCAAGAGTAGTCCACTGCCGATCCAGATCCAGGTCACCAAGGGGTTGATGATTATCTCAAAGGTGGCTAAACCGTTCTCATCCAGACTGCCCAGGATCACGTACAGGTCTTCTATCAAGTTGCTTCGTATGGCCACCTCCGTCACCCAAGGGCTATCCAGAACCCAGTGGTAATTCTTCTGCGGCATCAGCGTAGCCAGCCTGGAACCACCCGCATATACGCTCAAGGTAGTGGCGAAGCGGACTCTGCTTTGATAGGTCTCTGGTTCAGGGTTTAATTCCTCAATAGAGTAGTTCTCATAATGAATCCTATAGTTGCGGATCGTGGTCGATTCGCCAGGGTTCAAAGCGACCAACTGCTCGCTTTTGTAGGCCCTTGACCCTGTGACGCCAATGGTGATGAGTATGACGGCGAGATGGATCAAGTAGCCGCCATAACGGCGGTGCGCCTTGGAGCCAAGGGTGAGAAAAGCCCTTGCATAATTCTCGCCCGTCGAGCGGCGTCGAGCCAGCAAGTCCCTAATGAAGATGGCCAGGAGTGAGGTGGCGACGAAAGCACTGATGGCCATCGAAACGAGGGGGAATGGGTCCCTGATCCCCAGCACGAAGACCAGCGCGCTCAAGACCAAGCCTGCAATCACAGAGGGGAGAAGGTCTCGCAGGCTCTTGGCGGTCAGTCGCCGCCAGGCGATCACTGGGCAGATGCCCATAATAAAGATGAGCGCCATCGCCAGCGGGCCGGTGGCCCGATCATAAAAAGAAGCGTCAAGGCTGAGTTGTGCCCCTCGGAGAACTTGAGCCAGGGTTGGATATGTCGTGCCCAGAAATACTATCAGCGCGATCCCACATAGAAGCACGGCGGTGAGGAGAAACGCCCCTTCTCGGGAGAGTGGGCTCTCCATCTCCTTTTTGCTTCTGAGTTGTCGCTGACGGTGGTAGACGAGGAAGAAGTTAACCCCGAGGATAAGGACTATGAACCCGATAAGGAGATAGGCGATGGGCTGGATATTGCGCGAGAAGCCATGTAGATCGGATACGATGATGCCGCCTCTAGTCACGAGGGTGGCGAAGATGCAGAGGGCGAAAGACAAGGGGGCCAACACCACATTCCATACTTTGTGCATCCCCCGTCGCTCCTCCATCATAGCTGTATGGAGGAACGCGGTCCCTGTTAGCCAAGGGATCAGAGAAGCGTTCTCCACTGGGTCCCAGGCCCAGTAGCCACCCCAGCCCAGTTCCACGTACGACCACCAGGCGCCTATAAGAATACCTACGCCCAAGGAGAGCCAGGCAAAAAGGTTCCAGGGTCTGACGGCCTTTATCCACCTGTTACTAAGGTCGCCGCTCATCAGCGCGGCTAGCGCGAATGCAAAGGGTACGGTGTAGCCGGCATAGCCGAGGAAGAGAACCGGTGGGTGGAAGATCATACCGGGGTTCTCCAGCAGGGGCAGCATGCCCACCCCCTCAGCAGGCCTGAAAGGAAGCGTCTCGAATGGGTTGCTTATAGCGATCAGTATGACCGTGAAGAAGGCCTGGGTGAAGGCCATAGTGGCCAGAATGTAAGGCCCCATCTTCCCCAGCCTGTCGCTGAATTGGGCCGCTACCACGGTCAGGATGGCCAGGAACCAGAGCCAGAGGAGCCAAGAACCCGCCTCTCCAGCCCAGAAGGCGGAGACAATGTAGACGAAGGGCAGGTGAGTGCTGGTGTACCGGTATACATATTCCACCTGGAAATCGTGGCTGACCAGAAGGTATAGAAGGATGGCCGAGGCGAGAGTGACCAGAACCGCCATCACCACGAGCGCGTTCTTTGCGCTTTCGACCAATGCGCGAGATGTGCGGCGTGCCCCCAGAAATGAGGCTACCGCTCCATATGAAGAGACAGCAAGGCAGAGGAACAGAGTCCAGTAGGCGATATTACTCATCTTTCTTCCTGATAGAGTCGGAGTGTGAACAGATTATTCTTCGACGTATTTGGAGGGGCATTTGAGGAGCAAGTCGGTGGCCTCCAAGACGCCGCTTGTGGCATATTTGCCCTCGACCACAGCCTGAGCGCCGTCTGCAAACATGTCGGGACGGACGCCCTCATACAGGACGGGCAGGTTCGCACCCTCGTCGGCAAGCTCGAACTGGAGAGTCATGCGCTGAGGATCCCAATCGATTGTGTCGCCGACGACGAGGCCAGAGACTCTCACCATACGATCGGACGGCCCCTGAGCCATCAACTCGTTCACGGATAGATAAGGGGTGGTGGAGCCCTGGACATTGCTAAAAATGAGCCATCCTATGACCACAAGTATGATGGCTCCCCCGATTATAAACTTCATCCGGCCGCCTGCCATTCTGCGCGGCGTCTCGGTATCAGAAGCAAAGCTTGATTCGCTCATTTGTCCTCCAGTTGTAAACGCATATAGTTAAGTATACAGTGCGAAATCTCTCCTGTCAAGTAAAAATTCATACTAAATTGTCTCTGCCGACTCACAATTCTTGGTCAATATGTGCGGGCATAGCCTCATTACTGTACCCTGATTTGCGCGACGGCCCCGATGCTCACTGCACCTGGCCTAGGTTGGCTGTGAAACGTGTAACGATAGCTAATGCAACTCGCTTGCTCAGATGCCGAGCTTGTTTTCATAGACCGATTCTGTTCCTATTTGCGAGAATCTTCATCATTATATTTTCTACATTTAGTACATTGGCTGTGCGCGATTCGTTCCGCTACGTCCTTGAAGAGATCGTGCCCATGATCGAGGCGGACGCAAATTGGCTCATGTCGCCAGCAGTCTGAAAAGGAGCATAGAAGCTCTCTTGCCGCTGCCCGAGCCCAACCCAACCAAATTCCAACTTTGTCAACCAAACTCAGCAGCAGTCCCAACCCAATCCATCGGTTTGAGGCCCCTTTTTTGTGCTATGATAGTGAGGAGTAGTTCTCAACTATATCCTTTGCTGTCTAGGATGGCCTTCGGCTTCAACGCACCTTGCAAAGACGTGTTCGGCGCGTGGGCGATGGTGGCGGTCTGAAAATAGCTACAAAGCCCTGCCGTAACCGCCATAAACCGACTGTCTAGGCTGTGCGTCTGAGCGTTTCTAGCTATGTGGACAAGCCTTTGGAGATTGAGCAGACTGGCGAGGTCTTGGTCAACCTCGGGACTGCCCCAGTTATGAGCCTGACTGTCCTCAGCATGTCTTGCGGCTGTCGAAAGGTAGTCCAAGGCTAGCGGGCGTAAGCGATCGCGACAACTCAAGGCGGTTGAAATTTGCTAGCACCTCGCTGATGTGTATGGTATAATATTGCATATTACGCTATAGTCGTTGTATTGCCAATATGAAATGTGAAGGGGACTGAGGAAAAGTGGCGAAACTATCCAGACGGGCTTTTCTGAAGATGGCTGGGGGAGGTGCGATAGCAACTGCCCTTTACAAACTAGGAGCGAAAGCGCCGTTGCTCCGGGCTCTGAGCCCCGAGGAACAGGAGGCCGCCCAGACCGGTGAGGAGGTCTGGAAATCTACTGTTTGCCAGCAGTGCCAAGCTGGTTGCGGCCTTCTTGTCCGGATCGTGGATGGCCGGGCGGTCAAGATCGAAGGCAACCCTCTGCATCCTATCAACAACGGCAAGATCTGCCCCAAGGCGCAGGCTGGGTTGCAAGTCCTCTATGACCCCGACCGCATCAAAGGGCCTATGCGTCGCGTCGGGGAACGGGGCGAGGGTCGGTGGGAGCAGATCAGTTGGGATGAGGCCATAGGCGAGGTGGTGAGCAGGCTAACCGAATTGCGTGACAGGGGACAGCCCCACACTGTTGTCTTCCTGACTGGTCGGGTGCTGGGTCAGATGGAGGGCCTCATCGCGCGCTTCTGCGAGGTCTATGGCACTCCGAACCACCTCACTCATAACAGCATCTGCGCTGCGGCCACTGAAGTGGCTCACTGGCTGAGCCAGGGTCAGCGCACCTTCTTCGGCTACGATTTGGAGAACACCAACTACTTGCTATCGTTCGGTGTTTCTATGCTGGAAGCTTGGCGGCCCACGGTGCGCAACGCGAAGGCCTATGGCTTCATGCGTCGTGGCGAACTGCGTAGCCGGCTGCGGATGACCCAGGTGGACACCCGCTTTTCCATCACCGCGGCGAAAGCTGACGAATGGGTACCCATCCGACCCGGCACTGACGGGGCTCTAGCCCTGGGTATAGCTTATGTCATCATCAATGAGGAGTTGTACGACAAGAATTTTGTGGCCCGGCATACCTTCGGTTTCGAGGACTGGACCGACGAAGAGGGCGTGCAGCATGTGGGCTTCAAGACCTTGGTGTTGCGAGATTATGTGCCTTCTCAGGTAGAGGCTATCACTGGAGTACCGGTTGAGACCATCACTCGTATCGCTCGCGAGTTTGCCACCACCCGGCCAGCGGTAGCCATCGGTGACCGGGGCATCAGTATGTGGAGCAACGGCATCTTCAACCAGATGGCCGTCCATGCCCTCAACGCCTTGGTTGGCTCCATTGATAGCTCTGGTGGAGTGATGACTCAGCGGGAGACGCCGTTCCTGCCTTGGCCCGCGTTGGCGCCCGACCCGGTGGCCGAGGAGGGGCGAGCCCAACCTCGTGTTGACTACGCTGGAACCCGTCGCTACCTTCTGGCCCACGATGTGTATCAGCAGTTGCCGGAGAGCATCGCCAACTACGAGCCCTATCCGGTCAACGCCCTATTCTTGTACTATACGAACCCACTATTCTCCAGTCCGGAGGTGCGGCGCTTCTACGAAGCCTTTGAGAAGGTGCCCTTCATAGTCAGCTTCTCTCCCTTCTTGGACGACAGCAGTGCCTACGCTGATCTGATCCTACCAGACCATAGCTATCTGGAGCGCTTGCAGGACGTGGCGCCGCCACCAGGCTTGGGATATCCAGTGGTAGGGCTGGGCCAGCCCGTCGTTGCTCCCCTGTTCGACACCCGGCAAACCGGCGATGTGTTGCTGGACATCGTTCATGCGCTGGGGGAGCCGGTGGCGCGATCCTTCCCGTGGCGCAGCTTCGCCGAGATGGTGCAGTACCGCATTAGCGGCTTGTGGCGTTCGGAGTTGGGAGACATCACCGCTACCGAGTTCGAGTTCTTCTGGGAGGAGTTCGCCCGGCGCAGCGTTTGGTCGGATCCATCCTACCGCTTTGGCGACTGGAGACGGGTACTGGCTACGCCCTCCGAGCGTTTCGAGTTCTACTCCCAGACTTTGCGGGATGAATTGGCGGAGGTGGCTGCCGGCGATCTGGAGTCATTGCTGGACGAGCTGGGGATTCAGGCCAGAGGTGATGAGGTGTATCTGCCCCACTATGAGTCTCCTCGGAGCGTCGGTGACCCCCAAGAGTATCCCTTCTTCCTTAATACTTATAAGTTGATGGCTCATGCCGAGGGTCGGGGGGCCAACTTGCCGCACCTGCAAGAGATGCTGGGATTGCACGTAAATCGCAAGTGGCAGAGTTGGCTGGAGATAAACCCCGGCGTGGCCCGGGCCCTTGGCATCGCTAACGATGACTGGGTGTGGGTGGAATCGCCGATTGGAGAAAAGGTCAGAGTCCGTGCCGTCCTCTATCCCGGTGCCCGCCCCGATGTGGTGTGCATGCCCTTCGAGTTGGGACACCGTGCCTATGGTCGCTGGGCCGAAGGCTGGGGCATCAACCCAAATTGGCTGATCGCCAATGAGACGGTCAGGCTGACAGGGACCTCGTCACCCTTTGCTACGAGAGTGAAGGTGTATAAAGCACAATGAACGAAGCGATGGTTTCCATTTCGGGTGTCTTGTCATTGGTTTTTGGAGGGTAATATGCCACACTGGGCTATGGTTATTGATTTGGATAAATGCATCGGCTGCCAATCGTGCACGGCGGCCTGTCGAGCGGAGAACAACGTGCCCTTCGCCGGCCCGGAACAGGCGGAACTAGGCCGAGCTATCTTCTGGAATGAGGTAATCTTTCATATCGAGGGAGAATATCCCCATGTGAAGGCCACTATCATCCCTCGACCCTGCTTCCACTGCGAGAACCCGCCCTGCGTGAAGGTCTGTCCGGTGGGGGCTACCTACAAACGAGAAGAGGACGGACTGGTCCTGCAACGCTACGAGCGTTGCATCGGTTGCCGTTACTGTACAGTGGCCTGTCCCTATGGGGTCCGCTATTTCCGATGGTTCGATGAGAAATGGCCGGGGGGAATGGACCGCTATCAGAACCCCGATGTTCCCCTGCGACCCAAGGGCATCGTGGAGAAGTGCACTTTCTGTGTCCATCGCCTGGAACAGGGGCTACCCATCCCAGCCTGCAATCAGGCCTGTCCACCGGGAGCTCGCTACTTTGGTGATCTGGACGACCCCAACAGCGAGGTATCGCAATTGGCTCGTAGCCCGCGGGCCATCCGGTTGCTGGAAGACCTAGGTACAGAGCCGAACGTGTTTTACCTGAAGGAGGGAGCGTAAATGGAGCGCAAAGAACACGAGCCGTTGTTTCGCCCACTGGAGCAGACAGGGAGCAGGTTTTATCTGTTCATCGCGTTTCTGTTGGCTGTTATCGGGTGGGGTATCTTTGCCTATTTCCGACAGCTCCGTGAAGGGCTAGGCATCACTGGCCTGAACCGGCCCATCTTCTGGGGGGTGTACATCACCAACTTTGTGTTCTTCATCGGCCTCAGCCACGCTGGGACCCTCATTTCGGCTATCCTGCGCATCCTAGGGGCGGAGTGGCGCCGGCCTTTCACCCGCCTGGCTGAGGCAGTCACCGTCTTCAGTTTGCCTTTTGGTGCAGGGAGTATTCTCATTGACCTGGGCCGCATAGACCGCATTGGGGAAGTGCTACTCCATTCCCGTTTCCAGTCGCCTATCCTGTGGGATGTGACGGCCGTCAGCACCTATCTGCTGTCCAGCGTCGTTTTCTTCTACATCGCCTTGATTCCGGATATCGCCCTGTTGCGCGATCATTACCCGGACGCACCTGCGTGGCGACGCTGGCTCTATCGCGTTTCGGCGCTGGGCTGGCGAGGGACGGAGCGCCAGTATCATCGGCTGGAGGGAATCATGGGCTGGTTTGCCATCTTCCTCTCTTGCTTGGTGGTTACTGTGCACACCGTAGTCTCCTGGATCTTCGGCATGACCATCGTCCCTGGCTGGCACTCGGCCATCATCGGGCCGTACTTCCTGGTGGGGGCCATCTTTTCGGGAGTGGCAGCGGTTGGTGTGGTTGCGGCCGTGTTGCGCCGGGTACTGGGCCTGCAAAGATACCTCACCCCCCGACACTTCAACTACTTGGGTCAGTTCCTGGCAGCGCTCGCCTTGGCTTGGTTCTACTTCACCTTCGCCGAAGTCCTCACTACCATCTATGGCTCTGAGCCTGCCCACTTGGCCGTTTTCTTTGCAAAATTCCGCGAGGAGTTCAGTTGGGCCTTCTTCGGCATGTTCTTTTTCTGCTTCCTCTTGCCGCTGCCTATCCTGGCTTGGCGGCGCACCCGCACTATCTTTGGGGTTGTGGTTGCCGGGCTTTCGATTAACTTGGGGATGTGGCTGGAGCGTTACACCGTGATCGTCCCTTCGCTATCTCGGCCGCGGCTGCCTTACGAATTGGGAATGTACACTCCTACTTGGATTGAGTGGTCTATCACCGCCGCTTGCTTTGCTGGCTTCATTCTGCTGTATACCCTCTTCGCCAAAGTGTTCCCGGTGGTGGCGATCTGGGAGTTGAAAGAGGAGGCACCCGCACCAGCCCCTGCTCAGGAGCCCAAGACGGCGGAGGCGTCCCCACCGTAACCTTTGATGAGTACGGTTGTGCCTTCGCCCTTGGGAGAGGCGGCCAGTCAAGGTGACAGGGATAATGATCGGGGAAGCATCTCTCGTTTGGTAAGAGGATGGATGTATCTATAGCAAAAGCACGCAGCGAAACTTACTCCGCTCTGGCTCTGGATTTCGCTAGGCCTCAGGAGGGCTTGGAGGCTGAGTACGCCCGCCTCTTCGTCGGACCCGGTCGGCCGGTAGCTAATCCCTACGAGGCGGTCTACGTCGAGGGGCGGGTGATGGGCGATTGTACCCTAGCGGTCCGTCAGTGCTATGCCGAGGAAGGTCTGGCTGCGGAGGATCATTTCCTGCCGGACCACGTGGCAGTAGAATTAGAGTTTATGGCTCAGCTGGCCGAGAGGGAAGTGGAGGCGCGCGAGCAGGGCGACGAAGCTGGGGCGCTGGCCTGCCTGCGCCAGGAAGAAGCCTTCCTGCGTGAACACTTGGGACGTTGGCTGCCCTCGTTCTGTCAGCAGGTGCTCGCTGGCGATGCCCATCCCTTCTACGCCAACCTGGCCCTGCGAACCTGGAAGCGCGTGGCTCAGGACATAGCCCAGGTTCGGGCCTGGTTGCGGGAAGCGGAGCCTACCAGCGAAGAGAGCGGCTGGATGGTGGCGGTAGGATCCGATTGCACCATGTGCGGACTCTGTGCCCGACACTGCCCCCAGAAGGCCTTGTCGCTGACTCAGGAGAAGGGCGACGTATGCCTGTTCTTTGACTCGGCCCTCTGCGATGGCTGCGCCGCCTGCCAGCAATGGTGCCCAGAGAGAGCGGTGACCGTCGAGCTCTCGGCGGGGGCCGAAGGCCGGGGCGTCCTTCTGATGACCTCACCCCAGATCATCTGCAGCGGCTGCGGTCAGGCTTACCTGTCAGCTGCGCTATTGGCCCAAATACAGCAACGAGCGGCGGGGGACGACGAGCGGCTCGCATCGCGTCTAACGCTGTGTCCGGCCTGCAAGGCCTCATCACCGATCACTTCATTGCTTAAGGAGGATTGATGAGAAAGTTAGTAGCATGCGGGGGTTGCATAGCGGTGGTCATCATCTTATTGAGCTACGCGACAGTCATAGCTCAAGGGCCTGTGTACGTTGGCTCCGATAAGTGCGCAGTGTGTCATGGAGCCAAGTACGAGTTGTTCCAACAAACCTGGCACGCCCGGATGTTGCGGCTGGCCAACGAGGAGACTATCTTAGGTGACTTCGCCTCTGATGATCTAGACCTTACCTTTACGGTGGATGACGTCGCCTACGTGGTCGGTGGTCAGTTCAGCCAACGCTACCTGACCGAGCTTGACGGCGAGTTGTACGTGTTGCCCGCACAATGGAATGTGACCTCGGGCGAGTGGGTGTCCTATCATCCCGATGATTGGCAGGAGCGACCGTATGCCCGCTACTGTGCAGGCTGCCACACAACCGGCTTCGATGCGGAGACCGAGACATGGTCCGAAGCGGGGGTGCAGTGTGAAGCCTGTCACGGACCCGGCAGCGAGCACGTGGCGCTGAGCGGCGAGCGCGCTGCGATCGTCAACCCAGCTGTGGAGGAATTCCAGGCCCAAACCGAGATCTGCGGTCAGTGTCATAGTCGGGGCACGGATCCAACTGGTGTTTATGAGTTCCCCATCGACTTCCTGCCTGGTGGCCCGCTGAAGTTGGACGATGCCTTCATCGCGGCCACCGATGGGGAGCACTTCTGGCCTGATGGCTCTTCTAGAGCTCACCACCAGGAGTATCTGGACTGGCAAAAGAGCCCTCATGCAGCCGGTGTGGGTTGCAGTTTCTGTCACGTCTCTCACAGCAGCGGCGAGACTGCTCACCAAACCCGGTGGGTGGGCAACCACCGCTGCCTCATCTGCCATGAGGAGAAGCGAGACCTGCAAGCCCATGTCCCTTACATGGAGACTCAGAGTGCCGTCTGTACCGACTGCCACATGCCGACCCTGGCCAAGGCCGAGACGGCCGAATACAATTTTGACATCCACAGTCACACCTTCTGGGCCCCGGATCCGGTCACGACCATCCACTATGGAGGGCAAGAGGCCATGCCCAACGCCTGCAATCTCTGCCATAGTGATCAGACACCTGAATGGGCAGCCCAAGTCCTGGGCCTGGAAGTAGTATTATTGACACCTGTTCCCACCTCTACGCCAGCAATGCCTCCCACGCCGGTGCCCACGCCCGTGCCCATCTCTACCGAAGTCCCACCCCCGCCGCCGGGGCTGGGAGGGATCCCATGGGGCTGGCTCGGTGGTGGAGTGGTGGGAATAGTAGCGGTCATCGCTGTGATTCTGGTTCAACGCAGGCGCGAGGAGGGAAAATCATGAGAGCAAGAAGCTCGACCGCCTTGGGCATAGTTGTCCTTTTGATCACCGTAGGCCTAGTCGGCTGCCTGCCTACCATGGGTGAGACGGTGATTCCTAACCCCCCTACAGCTCCTCCACCGCCGACCGCCTTGCCTCTATTGGCCGTGGTAGCACCTCCTATCCCTCACAGCGTGGAGGGACCACGCCAGGATTGCCTGTTGTGCCACGCCTTGGGGGCTGTGGAAGCGCCGCCCGTACCCGCAGATAGCGATCATGAGCAGCCAGTGGACTTATGCTCCACCTGTCATGCCTTGCTCCCCGAGCCCATCCCTTCGGCCATCTCTCCACCGGAAGTTACGCACGATTTAGTGGGTCGTGAGGAGTGCCTGATGTGTCACAAGCTCGGTATCGGCTTAGCTCCCCGCGTTCCCGAGAATCACACGGGCCTCCCGGTTGACCTTTGTCAGACCTGCCACGTAGCCGCGCCAGGCGTGTCGGTTCCTGCCGAGACGCCGGAGATAGGGATGTTGCCTTCTCAAGTGCCTCATCCGTTGGAGAACCGCACTGACTGTCGGCTTTGCCACGAGACTGGGGTTGGCGACGCCCCTGCATTCCCCGCTGATCACGCTGACCGTGCTAACGAAGTCTGCGTGGTATGCCACGCCGTGTCACTACCGGAGGAAACACCAGAGGCAGAGGTGACAGCTCCTGAGGTGCCGCACTCGCTGGAGAACCGCACTGACTGCCGGCTTTGCCACGAGACTGGAGTGGGAGAGGCACCCCAATTCCCCGCTGACCACGCTGACCGCACTAACGAAGTCTGCGTGGTATGCCACGCCGTGTCACTACCAGAGGAGACTCCAGAGGTGGAGGTGGCGGCTCCTGAGGTGCCGCACTCGCTGGAGAACCGCACTGACTGTCGGCTTTGCCATGAAACCGGGGTTGCCGGGGCGCCTCAGTTCCCCGCTGACCACGTTGACCGCGCTAATGAGGTCTGTCTAGTCTGTCACGAGGCTGGCCCTTAGCCCCACAGCAGCGTCCTCAGTCTGAGTTTTAGTCAGTATCCTGTTATACACGACCGCAGGAAAGAGAGATCTCAAGCTTGGAAGATTGGGATCTCTCTTGAAGCTTTTCTTGCCCGTTGCCCTCACCCCCTGCAGATACCCGGTACCACTCTTGCTTCCTGGGCTTTTGCTGCGCAACGCCTTCCTCTTGGAAGTTTGCGTTGAGAGCCCTGCAGTGGTATTCTTGCAGCCAGGATAATCAGGGACTGGGCGCTGATTCTGGACAAGAAGATGCAAGTGTTCTTGGCCGTGGCCGACGCGGGTAGCTTTAGCCAGGCTGCCAGAAGATTGTCGCTGAGCCAGTCAGTGGTCAGTTTCCACGTAGATACCCTGGAGAAGGAGCTGGGAGTAGGTCTCTTCCATCGGCGGGGACGAAGCATTGCGCTGACGGCACAGGGAAAACTCCTCTACCAGGAGGGCAAGAAGCTGGCCCAGGAGGCCCGACGGTTGGAGGATACCTTCTCGGAGGAATCGGAAGCGATCGCCCAGCGCATCTACCTGGCCGGCTCTACCTTGACCTGCGCCTTCACCTTGCCCTGGGATCTGGCCGCGTTCCAAGAAGAGTGTCCCGAGGTCGTGTTCAGTTACCAGCGTCTGTCCCAAGATACCCTGCTGGAGAGACTACTGGACGGTGAGCTTGACATGGGCTTCGTGGGCAGTCCGGTGAGGAATCGGAAGCTAGAGAGTCAGGTGTGCGTCCGTGACCAGATTATCCTCGTGGGGGCCTCCGACATGGCCCCCGACAGGATTGAGTTGGATGACCTGCGCAGTAGGCCCTTGTTGTGGGCCACCGGGGATCGCGGGCTGGAGCTGCTGCTTAGCCAGAGACTGTCCGAGGCGGGATTGCCGCTCTGGAAACTGAACGTTCTCATGGAAGTGGAGGACTTGCCTATCCTAAAGACCTTTCTCCAAGTTGGCGTGGGCCTGGCCTTCCTCCCTCGGCTGACGGTGGCTGACGAGCTGCGCTTCGAGATACTCAAAGAGGTATCGGTCCAAGGGTTGGCTTTGGAGCGGCTCACCTACCTTGTCTATCGCAAGAAGAAGCATCCTCGGGAGGTGGTCAGCCGCTTTCTCGATTTCATGCGCAGGCGCCGCGCGCAGGGCCCGAAGGCAGCAGAAGTCAAGGACGAGTGATTTCCTCTAAGTCGTTCCGGCAGAAGTCTTGCGTTCCGCGGACACGATCAGAAGGAGGCCCGTCTGGAAACGCCTCAGACTTCTCCTCAAAGGGATTGAGAGTGTGCTTATAGACGGCATGAGAGTTGGCACGTTATCACAGGCCCTCGGCGATTTTGAAGAGCACAACACCCACGACGCTGATCAATGCCTGCCCTCTCTGAGCACGCACGACGAGGACTACTGACTTGGGCTTGAGGCCTGGCAGTGCTGGATTCGAGAGATCGAATCCACGTATCATGGTCTTCTGAGCAGCAAAACGGTGATCATAAATACCCCGCTAACTGCTATGATTATAGCCCAGCGGCTAGTGACAGCGTCTCTCCAAGCCCCGTCTGCGTCCTCCTGCACGTCCGCGGAGACGACGCGAAGCTCGTAGGCCGGTACATCATGGGGCGTCTCTTCGGTCTCTTCAGTGCTCACCTCGATGACACCTGTCTCGGCGGAAGGTCGGTGGCAACTCAAGCAGGTATCGCCAGTGTAGACGGAGTGGTCGTGCTCCGCGTTTTCGAGCGCCGGCACGGTTTCCGGTGCAGCGTCGTGGTGGCAGGACAGGCAATCCTGCTCTCCCCCCCCCAGCGGCGGGAATATTGGGCGCTGCAAGTGCGGCTGTGGAGTGGCAAACGAGACAATCCTCGTCACTATGAGCTTGATGGTCATCAGGCAGGAGAGCTGCTCCGTACGCGCCTGTGCGGTGGCAATCCGCGCAACTCCGCTCGCTCACATGGGAGATACTGGGAGGTGCAAGCCCGGCGGTGGAGTGGCAAAGGCTGCAATCCTGGTTGTCACGCGCTTGATGGTCGGCAGGCAATAGAGGCGCGCCAACCAGCCCTGCGCGATGGCAGAACACGCAATCCTCAAACGGGGTACCCTCTCTCTCCTCTGGATGCGGGATAGGAGGACCTGCAACCACACCCGCGGTGTGGCAAATCTCACAATCCTCGTTGTCAAGCTCTTGATGGTCGGTCGGCATGATAGGCGCATCACCCACGCCCGCGCCATGGCATGCCGCGCAATCCTCAAACGGAGTACCTTCTGTCTCCTCCGGATGCGGCATAAGGGGAGGCGCAATCCCGGCCACGCGGTGGCAAACGCCGCAAGTCTCATTGTCATAAGGCTCATGGTCGGCAGGCAGCACAGGCCCATCACCCATCCCTGTGGTATGGCAGCCCAGACAATCCTCAAACGAGGTGCCGCCCTTCTCCACTGGATGCGGGACGGGTGGCTGGGCATTCGCCGCCCCGGCGACGAGCAGGATCAGGACACTGGCCAGCCCAAAGGCCAGCATCCAACGAAGGGTTGTCATTGATGTTTTCATAGTCATTGTTCAATCTCCTCCATTTCCCACACCGAGACCATGGGAAAGAATTTGGCAAACAACACGAACACGAGAGCAATGCCCGCCGCACAGGCAGCAGTGACAGACCATTCTACCCAGTTAGGCCGATAGGTGGGGAGCGGATAGGATAACATGGGCCGTGCCAAAGTCGGCACTAAGATAATGAACCGTTCTAGCCACATGCCGATAACCACACTCAGTCCGGCTATCGTGGTGCCCACAATGGTGCGCGTCCGGCGCCAAACCAGGATCAGGAAAGGTATCACGAGCAAGCAGAGGACCTGAAGCCAGAAGATGGGAGAGAACTCGCCGCTGATCTTAGCCCAGAAGACCGTCATCTCGCTGTGCTCGGCGCCGTAGAACACCGTGAGGTATTCCGCGATAGTGAAGTACAGCCAAGCCAGTGCCATGACCAACAGCATTAGGCCCATGTTATTGAAGTGAAGGGGGGTTAAATACTCTTCCAGATGAAGCACTCGCCGCAGGATGGCCATAACGACGATCAGTGCCCCAACACCGCTGAACACCGCACCCATGATGAAATAGGGACCAAAGATGGTGCTGTGCCACATCGGGCGAATGGTCATCCCAAAGATCCAAGCGAGCACGGAGTGCACGGCCACCGCGGTGGGTATCATCAGCACAGCTAGGATACTAATCAGTCGCTCCAGCCCTCGTTTCTGCCTTTGGGACCCGGTCCAACCCAGAGCCAGCAAACGATACAATACCCTACGTTTCGGGAGGGAATCTCTCAATATCGCAATGTCAGGAATCATGGGCAGATAAAGATAGACCAGGCTGAGCATCAAATAGCTGCTGATGGCGATCACGTCCCAAATCAATGGCGACTGGATGCGTGGATAGAGGAAGAGATTGAAGAATCGCTGTGGCCTTGCAATGGCGAAGATCACATTCAGAGTGCCGAATATCACCCCACAAACCGTTAGCAGCTCAGCAGCGCGAGTGATCGGCGTGCGCCACCCTGCATTGAATACGCGCAGTATAGCCGAGGTCAGGGTCCCCCCAAAGCCAATGGCGATGAAAAAGACGAAATTGATGATATACACGCCCCAGGGGACAGGAAGGCTCAGGCCAGTGGCACCAAGCCCATGTGTGAACTGGTAGACATACGCTTCAACTCCCCAGGCAATGATCAGCAGAAGAATGATCACCACTGGGTAGAAGCCTCTACCGGTGAGTAGCAGGGGCCTGTACAACGCAGCGTGTTTCCCGAGTTCCTTGTCTTCCATCTAGCTCTTCTCCTCTGCCAGGTAGTACACCATTGGCTCTGTCCCCAAATCCTCGAGCAGGCGGAAAGCCCGTGGGTTACGCGACAGCCGCGAGACGGTGCTGTCCGGGTCGTCCAGGTCGCCAAAATAGCGGGCCTTGGCTGGGCAGGCCTGGTTGCAGGCGGGCAACAACAGCAGGTCGGCATCCGTCAACTCTCGTCCCTGGGCCGCCGCCTCCTGTTTGGCCCGCTGCAGACGATGGATACAGAAGGTGCACTTCTCGACCACCCCCTCAGGTCTGAGTGGAACATCGGGGTTGAGATACTGATGCATAGGCTGAGGCCAGTGATACTCAAGCCAGTTTACGTATCGCGCACCATATGGACAACTGGTAACACAGTACTTGCAACCGATACACCGATCATAGTTGACCAGCACAATGCCCTCCTCATCTACATAGGTCGCACCAACCGGACATACCTTAACGCACGGAGGGTTTTCACAGTGAAAACACGGTCTGGGGAGGAAGCGCACTCGAGGGTGAGGGTACTCCCCGTCTATCTCAGTAAGCACATAATGCCAGGAGATAGAGCGTTGTCTCCGCGATTCTTCTGGCCCGACGATGGGCACGTTGTTTTCGGCTAGGCAGGCGACGGTGCAGGCCTGGCAGGCGGTGCACTTATCCAGATCAATGACCATTCCCCAATGTGGCATAGAAACCTCCAGAATAGGCGGGAGCAAGGGCAGAGACCCCTTCCCGCTCGATCACCCTCTACTCGTCACTCAATCAGTCACCATCAATCACGCCCTATAGACCTTTACCCGCGTGGCAAGCCCGGCAGGGAGGCCAGCCAGCAGATCAGACTCGTCAGCGATTATCTCGTTTGGATTGGCTCCCCTATCCTGCGCCCAACGACCTGTGGCCTGATGGCCTTGCCCCAAGGGCATGTTGACTACAGTAGGCATGGCCCCCGGGTAGAGCCGCGCTTTGGTCTTTATCCTGCCCACCGGCGACTCGACCCAGACCTCATCTCCATCGGCTATGCCCAACCCCCCAGCCGTCCCGGGGTTGATCTCCACCCAACTGTCCCACACCTCCTTGATGTGCAAGCCAAATATCTCCTGCATCCAGGGCGCGGTCGCCCCACCTCCCTCAGCATAGGGTATCAGTTCATAGACATTGAGGTGGAAGGGGTATTCGTTCTCATCGCCCACAAACCGGGCAGGCTCGTAATGGGGCATGAGAAGCTCGTCTCCCCGCGCCTGGAGCTGCAATTCCTCTAGGAGCGCTTCCAGCTTCTGCGCATCGTGCCCGGCCAAGGTCTCTAAAGCGTCCCTCAACTGCTGAGAGTAGAACTCCAACCGGCCTGAAGGGGTGGTTAGCACCTCTTCCCACTGCTCGAATTCATACGGTGGATCGTACCACAGTCCCCGGGCTCTCAGCTCATCCCAAAACTCCTCGAAACTCCCTCTGACCATCAAGCCCCTTCCTCCTTCGAAAACGCCCCTCAGCCTGAACTGGAGCAACTCTTCGAAGTCGGCCCAGGGGAAGGAAGCCGCCACCGAGCCGCCCAACTCTCTAGCGATCGTCAGGAGGATCTCGCCAGAGTTTATGGTGTTGTATAGCGGCTCCACCACCGGTTGTGCTAGCCCGAGCACAGGATAGCCCAGGCTGGGCTCAAGAGAAGCATAGAACCATTTCTCCAAGTAGGTGCAATCTGGCAGGATTAGGTCCGCCCGCCCGCTGCTCTCGTCCATGAAAGGCGAAAAGCTAACAATAAAGGGGATCCTATCGAAGGCCTCGTAGAAGCCCCTTACGTTGGGGCCGGAGTAGAGGGGATTGGTGCGGTGCAAAAAGAGCAGACCTACTTCGTAGGGATCACCCCGGCTTACACTCCCGGGAATCGCCTGATATACGCTCTCCGCCAGCGGATACTTCTCGGTGCCGGCATAGTCAACGCGAGGCATAGCCATCCCTTGGGCCGCGATCCTATCCAGGACTACCTCAGGCCAGGGTGTGAGAGGGACGTCACGCTGTCTTATCATCCCACCTGGCACCGCTACGCTTCCCCCCAGGGCGTTCAGCGCCTGGACAGCCATCTGGCTGAA
>JBFFDV010000018.1:0-17383 GCA_041559215.1 Anaerolineae bacterium
AAGGATCCCGTCAGTTTGATTCTCGGCAAAGAAGTAGGGTCGCTGCATCTTGCCGATGTCATGGTAATAAGCCCCGACCCTGGCCAAGAGAGGATTGGCTCCCACAGCTTGGGCAGCTTGTTCTGCTAGATTGCCGACCATGAGACTGTGGTGGTACGTTCCGGGTGCCTTCAGAAGCAATTCGCGCAGGAGAGGGTGAGTGGGCCGGCCCAGTTCTAACAGTTGAAGCGAGGTAGTGATGTTCAGGAGGTTGCCGAACAAGAAGAATCCCCCCAGCGTCAGGCTCATGGCCAGTACAGCGTTAGCAATGCTTGCCCCGCCTATTTGGAGAACTCCCAGTATGTCGTGATCCTGTTCAAGGATGCGAAACACGAGGATCACGCTCAGGTTACTGAGAGCTCCGTAAAGCCCGGCCCACAAGAAGGCGTTTAACCTTTCGATGCGCCAAAGCCTCAGGGACGAGATGACTCCGCCTAAAAAGGCATAGAGGGCAAATTCCAGCGAGCCGCCTGCTACGAAGCCCACCATCAGGCTCAGTACGGCTGTGGCGACTATAGCTATTTCCGCGTCAACCAGGGCTGTGAGAAGCATTGAGGTGGCGGCAAGAGGGAATAGATAGCCTAGTACAACATGGCCAGGGATCATGAGCTTCGCTACCAGGATGGAGAGACCAGCAAGAAGGCCCAGCAACAACATATCTTGCCACTTCTGCCAGAAAGTTGGGTGGAGATATACGAGATACAGGGCGAGAGCCACTACGAGCAACGAGGTGAACAGGATGCGAGCAACAACGTCTCTCCATTCTATCTTAGGCTGGCGCAATCCCAGCTTCGTCAGCGCTTCCAAAGCAAGGGGGCTGGTAACCTCACCCTCGCGTAGAATGATCTCGCCCTCCTCGATAGTGATATATACGTCTTCTACCGCTTCACGAGCTCCGGCTCTGGCCTCTTCAGTGGCCTGAAGGTTGGGGAAGCTGTTAGGGACTATCAAGTTTCTCGTCCAGGCCTCGACTAAGGTGGCCTGCTCCTCCGAAAGGGCCAGGCTGATATAGGTACGCAGCTGGTTCTTTGCTTCTGAAACCTGGTCACTGCGGATCTCCTGACGGAGCACCTGATCCAAGACATAGAGGCTCTCCGATACTACTTGGTCCCAGACCTCTTCGTCAAGAGTGGCGGTATAGCGTAGGGCTTCTGAGGATAGCTCTATCCCCGATATTGCGCTGATCAGTTCCATTTTCCTCTCGATAGTGGCATATGCATCGTGCCGAACAGCATCAACGTAGTTGAAGATTTGCCTGGCGTGGTTGATCTGCTCTCGAGCGATGCTGGCGTCAGCAGGATAGTAAACCTCTTCGATGGCTGCCTCTGCCCTTTGCCTTTCCGCTTCGCTTGTTATCTCGCTCAAATAGGTGATCCTGCTTGGAGCACGAACGTCCTGAGGGCTGACATCTCCCACTTCGAGCTTGATTTGGCTGGGCAGGAACTGGAAGCTAAGAATGAAGCTCAGCGTTGCTACGAGGAGAAAAGAGAATAGGAAGACGCGCAATGTCGTCCGTAAGGTTGGTCCTCTTTGAGGACTGCCGCGCTCTTCAGGCTTGTCGAAGACATCTGCGGACATTTCATTCACTCGATGCCGAGGCTGATTAGACAAGGGAGCGCCGCTGGGCGCTCCACGGTCGTGATCAATAGCTGTGCCCGTTCCCTGGTAGTCTCATATGGAGGAGGATTACAATTCTGTTTCGCCCAAGATCTCCTTGACTATCCTGCTTACCACTTGGCCGTCCGCCGTGCCCTTCAGTTGTGGCATTAGTACCCGCATCACTTCGCCCATCTGCGAAAGGCCTGTAGCTTCAACTTGCTCTATTACCTCGCGGGCCCGGGCTCTAATTTCCTCCTCCGATAACTGCGGGGGCAGATATCCCAAGAGAATTTTAAGTTCGCCCTCTTCTTGGGCGACCAAGTCCTCCCGACCTCCCTTGGCAAATTGAGCTATTGATTCTCGCCTTTGTTTCACTTGCTGGGAGATAACGGCCGTAAGCTCTTTTTCGTCCAGCTCTCCGAGTTTGGCTATCTCCGCATTCTTGATAGCAGCCAGTAATAGACGGAGGGTCGTTTTTCGTAACTCGTCCTTGCTTCGTATCGCCTGTTTCAAGTCGTTTTCCAGCTGCTCTTTCAATCCCATCATGTGCTCCGAGTTCTCCGCACGTGGGTATGGAGGTCTAATCTCATAGCTTGTAACCGATTCTTCTCAAGAACTCTTTCCGTTCAACGACATCATCTTCGGTTTCTATGCCCTTTGACCTGAGCCCATCTATTACTCCCAGTACGCCCCGGCCTTGCTCTGTCTCAGCAATGACTACCTCTATTGGGTTTGCCGTTGCGCAGAAGATGGAGCAGACCTCAGGGACGCTCTTGATAGCTCCAAGTACATTTACGGGGTAGGCTTCTCTCATGAAGATGATGAATGTGTGGCCGCTGGCCAGGGCAAAAGCGCTATTCTTGGCCA
Source organism: Anaerolineae bacterium (assembly GCA_041559215.1). Lineage (GTDB taxonomy): Bacteria > Chloroflexota > Anaerolineae > UBA7937 > B3-Chlor > JBFFDV01. The sequence goes on from JBFFDV010000018.1 coordinate 2,506, forward strand.
GTTCTGTCAGTTCAGGATCGTTGCCGCTGGAGCGGACTAAACATGGTCCCGACGACTCGCAAAAGGCCAGGCCGAACTTGACACCGGGGACAGAATTGACCATAGCTTCGTGAAGATCCTCGACCGTCTTGATGAAGTGTGATTGCCCAAGGACCACATTGCAATCCTCAGGTTTCTCTACCTTAACCGTCAGTAGCTCCATGGTACATCACCGCAGTATATCTTTATTCCATGCCATCCCGGAACCTTAGAGCCATGCCCTCCAATCTCAGTGGCTTGCCGCCGAGGAGATGCAAGTGCATATGATCTATTACCTGTCCGGCTTCAGGGCCTGTGTTGATTACCAATCGATAACCTCGATCGGCTATTCCCTGTGTCTGAGCCAGATGGTGGGCCGTCGAGAACATCCTGACTATCAGAGAATCCCCAGCTTCATATAGCTCTCTCATTGATGTGATGTGCTTATTAGGGACGATCAGGATATGCGTTGGCGCTTGGGGCCTGATATCTCGGAAGGCCGTTATTGCCTCATCCTGATATAAGATATCACTTTCCGCCTTGCCAATTACTATCTTGCAAAAAGTGCAACGCATCTAAGGGGCCTACTGATCCCAGTCCCCGCCCAAGCAGCACATCTCCGCTCCAGAGCTACGGCTCTAGGTGAAGATCTTCCCCTTGGAATATGTCGGAGGCGATGGTGAAACGTTGGATCTCGCTAGTGCCTTCTAGAATGCGCGTGACGCGGGCATCACGGTACATACGTTCCACAGGAAGGTCTCTTATGTAACCCGCACCACCGTGAAGTTGGACGGCCTTGTTGGCAACTCGGCAGGCTACTTCGGAGCCGAAGAGCTTGCACATGGCTGCTAGACTAGTATACTTCTCGCCTTGCTCCACAGCCCAAGCGGTACGGTAAACCAGATAGCGTAGGGCCTCTATTTCCGTAGCCATGTCCGCGATCATCCATGAGATGGCCTGTTTTTTTGCCAAGGGGACGCCGAACTGCTCCCGGTCCTTGGCGAATCTTATGCTTGCTTCCATGGCTCCTTCTGCTGCGCCCAAGCAGATTGCGGACATGCTCAGGCGGCTGAAGTCCTGGGTTTGCACGGCAGCGTCAAAGCCCCGCCCCAATCCTTCCTCTCCTCCCAAGATATTATCTAGCGGCATTCGACAGTCATCGAAGAAGAGTTGGGCGATAGAGCAACCCCGAATACCCATTGTGCTTTCAGTGCGCCCTACTTTGAAACCTGGATAGCCTTTCTCTACGATGAAGCCGGTTATGCCGTTCTTCCCGGCTTCGGGATCTGTGCTAGCGAAGACGGTAAAGACCTCAGCGATGTCACCGTTGGCGACGTATATCTTCGTACCGTTGAGGACATAATGGTCATCGTCCCGCACAGCGGTGGTCTGCAGTTGAGCAATGTCTGAGCCTGCGCCCGGTTCCGTTAAGCAGAAAGCGCCTATCTTCTCCCCCCTGGCCAGAGCTACTAGATACTCATTCTTCTGTTCCTCGGTACCGTTCCGATAGATGACCATCGCTCCTGAGGAGGTGTGGATACCTATGGAGCAAGCTGTGGCGAGGCAGACTTTAGCCAACTCTTCCACCAACAGACAGTAGGCAAGAACACCGATGCCTGCTCCTCCATACTGCTCTGGGAAGGGCAGGCCCATGAATTCCATCTCTGCCGCCTTCTTCAAAGTTTCAAGAGGCGGCCGTTCTTCCCTATCTATCGTATCGGCCAGGGGCGCTACCTCATTCTCCGCAAAATCCCGGAAGAGCTCCTGGAACATCAGTTGTTCTTCGGTAAGGGCGAAGTCCATCGACGTCCCCTCCTATTTGTCCTGGAACTTGGGTTGCCTTTTCTCCAGAAAGGCGGTCAGGCCCTCACGCATGTCTTCAGTTTCTACCAGGCTGGAGAACTTGTCAGCCTCGATCTCCAGGCCTTCACGGAGGCTGACCGGCAGCCCCTCGTTGACTGCCTCCATGATGGCGGTTATGGATGGTCTTCCGAAAGAGGCGATCTTCTTGGCCAAACCTATGGCGGTTCTCATCACCTCGGTGCCAGGTACAGCTTTGTTTACCAGACCTATGCTCGCGGCCTCGGCGCCGGTGATCCTGTCTCCAGTCAAGATCAACTCCAAAGCCTTGGCTTTGCCCACCAGGCGAGAGAGCCTCTGGCTGCCGCCAAAGCCGGGCATTATGCCTAGGGTAATTTCAGTTTGTCCAAACATGGCTCTGTTGTTGGCGATGCGCATATGACAGGCCATAGCTAATTCGATTCCCGCGCCGAGGCAGTGCCCATTGATGGCGGCGATGACCGGCTTGGAGGAGTTCTCGATTCTCTGAAAGAGATCGTGGACCTGCATCAGTATCTCTTTGGCCTCAGAGGGCGTTTTTAACTGCAGAATGACGTTGATGTCAGCACCGGCCATGAAGACCATCTGTCCCCCGCCCGTAAAGACGATGACCTTGATTTCATCGTCGGACCACATCTCCGTCAGAGCGCTTTGGAATTCGTTCACCACGAGTTGAGTGAGCGCGTTAACCGGTGGATTGTCAACGGTCAGGATCGCAACGCGGTCATCTTTGGAAACCTTAACGTACTGTCTTTCTGTCATTTCTACTCCTCTCACGGTGTATTATAGCATTCCAGCCAGGGCATCGAGCTGTGCCAGTAGCCAGGATACGCGTATCGCCTATCCAATGTGCTCTAGAAACCCCCTGCCCGTTTTCTCGCCCAGATGTCCGGCCCTCACTTTGAGCCGTAAGAGACGCGCGGGGTGAAACCTGGGCCCATACTCCTCCTTGAGCTTCTCCAGCTTGTCCAACACTACATCCAGTCCTATCCTATCGGCCATGGCTAGAGGGCCCATGCGCTCATCGCCCATCTTCATCCCGATGCCGGCGATGGCGGCTATGTCAATATCGCTGGCAGAGGAGATGTGCTCTTGCAGGCAAAGGATCCCCTCATTCATAAGAGGCATCATTAGGCGATCTGCGCTGAACTCGGTACCAGTGATAGCTCCTGGGTCCGATTGTATCTCCTTGACCATCTCTTTCACTGGCTCCTCGGTCTGGTCGCCGTAGCCGTAGAATCCAGCTCCGGCCTTCTCGCCCAAGCGTCCCGCTTTGTAGAGCTTCTCGAAGATCTTGGCGGCATGCACTCGCTCACCATATTCCTCGGTCAGGTACCTGCCAGTCACATAGCAGACGTCAATGCCTATCATGTCCATCAAAGTGAAGGGCCCCATGGGCCAACCGAACTTGACCATGGCCTCGTCAATCTCCTGGGCTGTCGCCGCACCTTCTTCCAGGCAAAGGGCGGCCTCATTCAGGTATGCCATGAGCAACCGGTTCACTAGGAACCCAGGACATTCCTGTACGACCACAGGTATCTTTCGCAGCGATTCGCTGAACATCACCACATCGTTGACAGTTTCTTCACTCGTGTCCAGACCGGGGATGACCTCCACCAATTTCATCACATGGGCTGGGCTGAAGAAATGCATGCCGATCACCTTGTGCGGCTTCTCCGTGGCTGCTCCCATCTCCGATATGGAGAGGGCTGTAGTATTGGAAGCGAATATCGTGCCCTCGGGGCACACCTCTTCCAGTTCTCGGAAGACCTGCTTCTTCAGGTCCATCTTCTCGGGCACTGCTTCGATGACGATGTCCACATCCTCGAAGCCATCATAGGTCAGAGTGCCTTGTATCAGATCCATCTTCTCCATTAGGGTGGTCATGTCCATCTTGCCCTTGTCCACCCGCCTCTGGTAGATCTGACGGATTTTCTCCAGCCCTTTGTCCAATAACTCCTGGTCAATGTCCCTGAGGACTACAGGGAGGCCAGAGTAGGAGATGACCTGGGCGATCTCAGCGCCCATAAAACCTGCTCCCAGCACTCCAGCTTTGAAAATATACATCCTTTTCCCCTCCTTATGTTGATGCTATCCTTTACCAAGTCTTTAACGGCAAAGCCGCTTCTGAGGAGCCGATACGGACGAAATAGAGCCACTGGTCGGGGTATTTGGCAAAGGCTTGCTCATCTGCCTCGTCTAGCGTTTTGCCCACGAAATGGTCGCCATTCTCTGGATGGATGACTACAATCTCACCCTCATGTGCGGGCTCCAATTCACTCCTCAGGTTCTCATATGCTTACTGCCCTTTGGCGATGAATTCTGCTCTCTCAACTTTATCATACATGACGGTACTGTCCTCTCTTACTTCCTCTCGACGATTATCGTCCCTCCTTGTCCGCCACCAACACAGGCTGTGGCCAGGCCAAGGCTGGCATCTTGCTTGATCATCTCGTGCATCAGAGTAACCACTAGCCGCGCTCCGGTACAACCCACAGGGTGGCCCAGGGCGATGGCCCCGCCATTAGGGTTGACCTTGTCCCAGGTGAAACCGTGCTTATCTAGCTCTATGCCGCAAGCCAGTGCCTGCGCGGCGAAGGCCTCGTTGAGTTCAATGATGTCTATGTCCGTCAACTTAAGCCCTGCTTTCTCCAGGGCAATAGGCACGCTCTTGGTGGGTCCAATGCCCATGATCTCTGGGGGTACACCGGCGTAAGCATAGCTGCGGATATAGGCCATGGGCTCGAGCCCTAGCTCGTCGGCTTTCTCCTTGCTCATCACGATCAGGGCTGCTGCGCCATCGGAGATGGGGCAGGCATTGGCTGGGGTGACCACCCCGTCTTTCTTGAACACAGTGGGGTAGAGCGCCGCCTTCTCAACAGTCAAGCCTGCATTGATATTCTCGTCTTGTGTGATCTCCTCCCTGGCGACCTCCTGGCCGGCCACCCGCTTGACCACCTCAACGGGCACGATTTCATCCTTGAACTTGCCCATACGAGTGGCCATGAACGCTTTCCTGTGACTTTGGACGGCGAATTCGTCCTGTTCTCGACGGCTGATGCCATAAAGCACAGCCAGGTTCTCTGCCGTGTAACCCATGATCATATCGCACACGGGGTCGGTCAGGCCTTCCCAAAGCACGTCAACAAACTCGGTACTTCTGAGTTTGAGTCCCCAGCGGGCTCCGCGCACGGTATAGGGAGCATAGCTCATGGATTCGGTGCCACCGACTAATAACGCCTCGCCATCGCCAGCTTTGATCGCCTGGCAAGCGTTGGTGATAGCCACCATGCCGGAGACACAGTTCCGTTGCACCGTGTAGCCTGGCACATGGGTGGGAACGCCTGCCATGAGCGCGGCCACGCGGGCAACGTTGGGAGCATCCGAGAACTGGCCACAGCATCCGAAGATGACATCGTCAAACACATTGGGATCTATCCCCGTGCGGTTCATTGCCTCCACCATGACGATCCTAGCCAGTTCTTGTGGTGTGATGTCCCTAAGTCCTCCACCATGGCTGCCTATGGGAGTTCGCACTCCTCCAACGATCACGATCTCCTTCATTACACTATCTCCTTACTTTCCACCCAGAATCGTGTATAACTTTCTTGATGTATTCTATCTGATACGCTCTAAAAAGGCAACCTACTTCCGCTCAGGGCTTGCGCAGCAATTAGGCGCAAGCCCCAATATATGGGGGGGATGAAGGACGAGGGGACACCCCTCGTCCTCCCTGGGCTCTTGCTGCGCAGCGCCGCTGAGGGTGTTGAAAAGCGCATGGCAGTCTCCGTTAGAGCCAAACTAGGCTGCACTGTGGGCCTCTGTCGCTACCAAATTGTAATCTTCTGGGGTCAAAATCGGGTCTTATCCTGGTCATAATCAGGTCTGAAATGGTATAAGAACGGTCTAATTCGCCCAAGGCGGTAGATTTCGGCGCCATCTCTGAACGCGCTCTTGGATTGCGTCTTCCGTTCCCCTCAACAAATACCATGTTTGGCAGATCTACCGTCACTGTGGTAAAATAGGCACGGCCTTTAGTAGCAAACCCTTTTCTTACAGGTGACAGGAGCTCCTTGGACTAATGCCCATAAAGGTATTGCCTGAGGAAGTGGCAGGAAAAATCGCGGCTGGAGAGGTTATCGAGCGACCAGCATCGGTGGTCAAGGAACTGGTCGAGAACTCCATTGATGCTGGAGCTGCCGACATCAAGGTAGAGATGCGTCAAGGGGGACGTCGGCTCATAAGGGTTATTGACGATGGAGAGGGTATCCCTGCTGAAGATGTGCGACTGGCTTTCGAGCGCTATGCTACGAGCAAGCTGGAGACAGTCGAAGATCTTGCTAATATTACTACCTTGGGCTTTCGAGGAGAGGCACTGCCCAGCATAGCTGCTGTATCTCAAGTGACGGTCATAACCAGGGCTAAAGGCGAAGAGATGGGGACCTTGTTGCGTCTCGAGGGTGGAAGGGTGGTACGTCACGAGGGCAAGGGAGCGGCTCAAGGTATGGTGGTGACAGTGGAGAACCTTTTCTACAATACCCCGGCCCGCCTCAAGTTCCTCCGCTCCCAGGCTACAGAGGGACGACATATCAGTGAGTTGGTCACTTGCTATGCTATGGCCTATCCGGAGTTGCGTTTCAGTCTTGTCAGTGAAGGACGAACTGCTTTCCAGTCAAAGGGGAGTGGTAAGCTGTACGATGTGCTGGTGGATGTCTACGGGTTGGAGATCGCTCAGCAGATGCTAGAGATATCTGGTGATTCGGCCACGAAATCAGTCATCAACGTGCACGGTTTTGTTAGCGATCCTGCCTTACACCGTTCTGACGGTAGGCATGTGACCATACTGGTCAATGGACGTTGGGTGCGGGATCGCTTGCTCAACTATGCCATAAGAGAGGCTTATCATACTCTGCTTCCGAGAGGGAGGCACCCTATCGTGGTCTTGAAAGTCGAGCTGTCTCCCGCGCAGGTGGATATCAATGTACACCCTGCCAAAAGTGAGATACGTTTTCGCAATAGTGGTGAGGTATTTGGAATTGTCCAGAGAGCGGTAAGGCAGACTCTTGTTCAAAAGGCCTCGCTCCCTCGCCATTCTTCCGGCTTCGGCTGGCAACCTGCCTTGGAGCCCAGAGAAGGGCGCCTGGTGGGGACAGGTCGAGGCATACGAGCCAGCCCTGGTGAATTGGCCATGGAGGTGCAGCGAACGGGTGAACTCCCTTCGATGGTGGAGTTGCCTCGCAAGGGCAAGTTGCCTATGTTAAGGGTCTTGGGGCAGGTGGGGCGCGCCTACGTTATCGCTGAAGGACCTACGGGAATGTATCTCATAGACCAGCACGCGGCTCACGAACGTGTTCTTTATGAGCGTCTCCAGGGTGAAAGGGGCAAGTCCGGTGTGTCCTCTCAAAATCTCTTGGAACCCCTTGTGCTGGAACTGGGACTCCGGCAGGCAGCAATAATGGAGGATCGATTGGTCGATCTGAGCGAGTTTGGCTTTCAGATAGAGCCTTTTGGGAGTGATACCTATCTGATACGCGCGGTGCCGGCGATGCTTCAAGGCACTGACCTGAAACAGATTATCCTGGATATTGTGGACGAAGCGGAGAGCAGAGAAGTAGTTCCTTCCTGGGAAGAGGGGTTCATCGTCAGCTTAGCCTGTCATGGGGCCATAAAGTCCGGACAGATCCTCTCACTGGACCAGATGCAAGGGCTGGTGAGGCAGCTGGAAGAAACGCGTCTACCTCGCACTTGCCCTCATGGGCGCCCCACGATGCTCCATGTGAGCGCTGAAAGGTTGGAGCGAGAGTTCGGAAGAAGATAGAATCATCTGGAGGTGTGAGCTTTGAGTAGGTATCTGACTCTGTATTTGCTAACGGTTGTGATATTGCCGGGCCTCCTCCTCATCGGTGGATGTGTGGGCACAAAGCCGCTGGTCTATGATGTGGAAGTCCAGCCCGCGATCATCTCGCCCAACGCCGATGGCGTGGATGATGTGGCCCGGATCACTTACAGGATCTCTCGTCTATGCCGCCTTCACATCTACTTTGTTGATGCTCAGGGTAGGGAGTACCATTTTAGGGAGGGCAATCGGCGCTCCCCGGGGGAGTATGAGGCTCTGTTCGGGGGCTCTATCGGGGGTCAGGTGCTCCCAGATGGCCAATACACATGGGTCGTCCAGGCGGCTGATGAAGCCACAGGACAGGCAGAGAGGGTGGAGGGGCAAATAACGGTGACCAATGCCGATAGCTCTGGCCCTGAGTTGGAGAATTTCACCGTCTTCCCTCAGGTTTTTACCCCCAATCAGGACGGCATTAATGATCGCATAGCGATCAATTTTCGCCTTTTGGAGCAGGCGGAGGTCGAGGTCTATCTTCGAGATGAGCAGGGTAACCGTTATCCGGTAGGCCTGCCTAAGACGCGGTGGGATGAGGACGAGTTTGATCTGGAAAACAGCCCAAGCAAGGTGGAGCTAGAACAGGGTATCTGGGAGTATGACTACGATGGAGGGATTGACCTTGGAGCTTCTCCGCCGCCAGACGGCAACTATACCGTGGTAGCCGTAGCTACCGACAAAGCAGGCAACCAAGTCATTAAGGAAGCCCCTTTGACTATTGAGTATGGTGGCCTTCCTCTAGGGGAGGTAAAGACCGTCGAATTCTATCCCACAGTGATTCCTTTGGGGGGCACTCTCAATCTCACAGTCACGGTGGAGAACGTAGGGGGGATAGCTATCCGCACCAAGGGACCCGCCTCAGGCACTACCTATACAACCAGCGAGAATTTCAATACCCTAGGGTTCTACGAGGAGCCGGGTATATTCCGCGTGGGCGTTGACTTCGAAGGGAACAGCGAGGGACGGAGGTATCCTTATCGTTGGCAACTGGGTAGGGCCGAGGATCTGGAGGAGAGGGTGATCGACGGGCAGAGCTATTTTTATCTGCTTCCCGGTCGGCGGGTGACAGTGGTAGGTCATATCACTATCGTTGACGAGCCACCGAAGATCAACCCTTACTACTGGGTGGGTCTTGTCCACGAGCAGGTGCGCATCGTCAACGATTATCAGAATCCCACTGAGATCTCAGTTGGCTTCTGAGACTGGCGAGCTCCGCAATGGACCTTTCCATCATCATCGTCAGCTACAACACTCTAGATCTCCTTAGGGCCTGCCTGACCTCTCTGATCTCAGCCTTGAGTTGCCGCTTGAATTACGAGGTGCTTGTGGTTGATAATGCTTCTACCGATGGAAGCGCGGCCATGGTCCAGGACGTTTTTCCAGAGGTGCAGGTGCTCATCAACGACCAGAATCGGGGTTTTGCAGCAGCCAACAACCAGGCCCTCGAACAAAGTAAGGGGCGACATGCAATTCTTCTCAACCCGGATACTGTCGTCAAAGAAGGCGCACTGGATGGAATGGTGCAGTTCCTGGACGAAGATGCGCGGGTTGGAGTTGTAGGGCCGAAGTTGATCTATCCCGATGGAGGTTTCCAACATTCTGCTTTCACCTTTCCTACGCTGCCCATGGTCTTCTTGGACTTTTTCCCTCTCAATCATCGGCTTATGGATTCCCGCCTGAACGGTCGTTATCCCCGCGCTTTGTACGAGGCAGGAGAACCTTTTCCTGTTGATCATCCTTTGGGCGCAGCATTGATGGTGCGGCGAGAGGCGATCGACGAGATTGGTCCGCTGGACGAAGGTTTCTTCATCTACTGTGAGGAGATTGACTGGTGCATGCGTATCAAGAAGGTGGGATGGAGAATCTATTGTCTGCCCCAAGCGGAGATCATCCATTACGTGGGCCAGAGCACGACTCAATTTCGGGATGAGATGTTCGTGGAGTTGCATAAAAGCCGCTATCGGCTATATCGAAAGCATTACAGCCTGCGATTTCGGCGTATGGCCCGCTGTCTCGTTCTTCTGGGCCTGGCATATCAGAGCTTGCAGGCGCGCTGGGCCACCCAGCGAGGTCGCTTGGAACGCGATGCTCTGCGGAATCGCTTGCGCGCATATCGTCAGGTCCGGTCGCTATCCTGAACCTACGTGGCCGAGGACTAGCGCTGGCTACAAGCGTCTGTGCCCCGAAGGAACTGATGGCAGAAGTGGAAGTATCGGTTGTGGTTCTTACCAGGAATGAGGAAAGCAATATAGGGCCTTGTCTGGAGACTCTGCAGTGGGCTGACGAGCTTCTGGTTCTGGATTCCTTCAGCGATGACGCCACAGTGGAGGCCGCCGAAGACATGGGGGCCGAGGTTCATCAACATCCTTTCGTAAACTATCCTCAGCAGCGTAATATTGGTCTGCAACTGGCGAGCAAAGAATGGGTATTCTTCGTGGATGCTGATGAGCGGGTCACTTCGGAGTTGGCAGAGGAGATACGGAGTGTTGTGGATAAGGCGCATTTTGCGGGGTGGTGGGTGCCACGAAAGAATTATATATTCGGCAAGTGGATCCGCCATGCGGGGTGGTTTCCCGACTACCAATTGCGCCTACTGCGTAGAGATAAGGCCTGGTATGATGAGAGGCGCGAGGTGCACGAGTTGGTTGACCTCGATGGTGAGGCAGGCTACTTGGAAAGTCTAATGACTCACTATAACTATGATACAATCCAGCAGTTCCGTGGAAAGCAGGACATATACACCAGTTACGAGGCCCGGATGATGTTCGAGAATGGCGAGCGGGCCGGGATACGCAATCTTATTCTCCAACCCTTACGCCAGTTTCATTGGCGATACGTCACGTTAGAGGGGTACAGAGATGGCTGGGAAGGATTGCTTCTCAGCCTCTTGATGGCCTACTACGAGTTCGTAAGATACAAGAAACTGTGGCGTCTGCAGCGGGGGTAGCGAACTCAGAGTTGGTCTGTCTCATTGGCTGCAAGCTGCAATATACAGGGGTATCCCTCCTCAAGTAGCTCCTTTATCTCGTGTGCGCACGTTCGGTGTACTTCTAGTGAGTTGCTGCCAGAGGGATCATCTATATCGTGTTTCTTGTCTGCCAACTCGCTGAGCAGATATAGCTTTTCCCTCGCTTGGGGAAATTCCACTCCTATTGCTTCCTTATGGTCCTGGGTCATGACGATGATCAGACGTGCTCCCTCAATATCCTGAGACGTCAGATAACGGGAGCGGTGAGCACTGATGTCTCGCCCTAGTTCCCCCATCGCCTGAATGGCAAGGGAAGAGGCACTCAGGCCATCGCGGGTCCATGTGCCGGCGGAGCGCACCTGATATAGGTGTTCCTTCCTATCCCTCCTCAAGAGCTCTTTCAGTATCGCTTCTGCCATTGGGGAGCGGCAGAAATTGCCGGTGCAAACGAAGAGGATTGTGCCCTTCATCTCTAAGCCAATTCTGGCTCGATAAGGCCGTAGTTGCCGTCCCGACGCCTGTAGATGACGTTTAGTTCGCCGGTATTTGCGTTAAGAAAGAGGAAAAAATCGTGACCGAGGAGTTCCATCTGCTCCGCGGCCTCCTCCTCATCCATCGGAATCACCAGGAAGCGCTTGGTTCTGACAATGCGCTTGGGTACCTCCTCATATTCCTCGATAGGTGGCATGAGCCCTTCTTGCTGGGTGCGGCCTCGGCCCCGTCTTCTAGTCTTGTAGCGCATGATCTGACGATACATTTTGTCCAATACGGCGTCGATGGCTGTGAAGATGTCTGTTGATCTCTCCTCAGCCCGTAGAATAGTGCCCTTTGCCCGAACGGTAAGCTGCACTATGTGCCGATCTTCGCTGCTTTTTGCGCTTTCTCTAGTTAGCTCCACCAAAGCACTGTCAATAGAAGGTAGATAGCGGTCCAGTCTGGCCGTTTTCTTCTCGACATATCCACGTATCCTGTCACTAATCTCCATATTCCTGCTATTGATAACTAGTTCCATGGCCTTTACCCTCCCTTTCAAGGTTAGCGCGATCTCTCCCTAGCCAACACCAGGCCCCATACTGCACTGACACCCGCTTCCTTCAGAGCAAGAGTGCAAGCCTCCAATGTGGCACCGGTGGTGCACACGTCATCCACCAACAGGATGCGCTGTCCTACTAGGTTTCCATCAGCGCAGTGGAATGCTCCTTTCACATTATCTCGTCTCTCTTGAGCGCTCAAGCCTACTTGAGGCACGCTACTTCTCACTCGCAGAAGGGCGTCCTCCAGGAAGGGCAAATCCATAGCCTTTCCCATCTCTTGGGCCAGAAGTGCCGCTTGATTGTATCCCCGTTCTCTTAGACGGTGAGGGTGAAGAGGTACAGGGACGAAGACATCTACGGGTAGTCGATTATCCAACAAATACCGACTCATGAGTTGGCCCAGGGGACCAGCCAGGAGACGAATGCTATGATATTTGAAGCGATGGATGGCCGTTCTCAAAGGCCCCTCAAGATAGCCCACAGCGCGTATACCATCTATTTGCGGAGGAGCTTTTCGGCATGAGGGGCAGAGGCGGGGCATGGAAGTAGGTTGCCCACAGTGGGGGCATATAGGTGCCTGAATAAACTCAATCTGACCCTGGCAGGCAGTACACAGCCAACTGCCATTCTGGTGGCAAATAACGCAGCGAGGCGGGAAGAATAGATTCAGAAAACTCTGCGCTCCTTCTTGCCAACTATGCCGTAGGTTCAAGGACATGCCGCCTGAGGTTTGGGGATGCTGTGAAGGTCTGAGATCCCCGCAATCTCTAGGATGTGAGACGACGATCTCTCGCCAGTGTTGTCAGATCGATGCTCATCGAGCTGGTGACTAGACCCCTCCGAGAGCCTCCATGAGTTTTGGTAAGGCGGGACCCAGCAAAACGATGAAGAGGGCCGGGAAGATCAGAAAAACCAAGGGGAACATCATCTTGATGGGGGCCTGGTGCGCCAGCTCCTCAGCTCTCTGACGGCGCCTGATACGCATCTGCTCAGATTGAATGCGCAATACCCTGGCCAGACTCACGCCCAACTGATCAGCTTGAATGATCGCAGCCACGAAACTGGTCAACTCTGGGACCTCGACACGATCGGCCATTGACCGTAGGGCTTCTCGACGCAGTGTCCCCATTTGAATCTCTACAAGCACCCGAGTGAAAGCCTCGGTTAGTTCATTCGCCCACTTATCCGCTACCCTCGACATCGCCGCATCGAAGCCTAAGCCAGCTTCCACGCTGATGGTCAGGAGGTCAAGAGCATCAGGCAGGGCCCTCAATATCCTCGCTTGCCGACTCCTGATCTTGAGCATGAGCCAGATGATGGGTAGGAAGTAGCCCAATATGCCGGCCATAGCAGTAACCAGAACCTTGTTTCGCAACGACTCGTGGGTAGCAATCATCAAGCCCAGAAACAGGCCTCCGCAGATCGCCGCGCACATCAACCTGAGGCCGGTGAACTCAAGCGCTGACCATCCGTACGGATTACCTGCCAAATCCAGCCTATGCTGAATGTTTTCGATGTTTCTCTGAGGTGTAAGGCGATTGAAGACATTGGCGATCGTGCGCAGCGTAGGTCTGATCACTCGCTGGGAGAAGGGCTCGGCCAGTTCTATCTCCTCTAGGGTCATGGTTTGCCGCGCTCCGAATTCACCTAAACGTTCCTCCACGACACTAACCCGGAGTCGCGAAGCCAGCCCCACGAAGATGATTATTATGCTTCCTCCAATACCCAGGGAGATTAATAGGGGTAGTATAGCATTTGACATCTCTGCCACCTCCGAAGGAGTGTGATAATCAGGGAGCTTGGCTACACGTCGATGTTTACAATACGGCGGATGGCGAGCCAACCGATACTCATGCCGATAACGGCAGCGACGAGCATTTGCTGTCCACAGGGAGTTGTCCACAGGGTGGACATATAGTCATGGCTCATGATGAAGACTATCCCTGCGACAGCTATGGGCAGTATACTTACGACGTAACCAGAGTACCTGGCCATAGCAGTCAAGGTTCTGATTTCCCCTTGGATCCGTACCCTCTCTCGTATAGTATGGCCAATAGTATCCAGGATCTCTGCCAGATTTCCTCCGACCTCATGATGAATATTAACAGCGGTGATCATCATGTCCAGGTCATCGCTGGTGATGCGCCTCAGGAGATTGTTTAGCCCTTCCTGGTTGGAGAGGCCCAGCCCTATCTCCCTGACCACCCGTTCGAACTCCTCGGATACAGGAGGAGATAGCTCTTTGGATACCATCTCCATCGACTGCAAAAGACTATAGCCGGAGCGCAAGGAGTTGGCCAGCAAGGTGATGGTATCACCCAGTTGACCATTGAAGGCGTTCACACGTCTAGTCTGTCGGAGTTTCAGAAAGAGGTGAGGAGCGATAAAGCCCAATATCCCCCCCCCGATCACACCCACGATCCAGAGTTCCCGTCCGAGCAGCAGCAAGACACCAGCCAGAATGCCGGCAACCCCGACTGCCAGGTTCAGAAGCATGAATTCGACCACCGTTAGCTTCAAATTCGCCCGGGCCAGATCCGTGGCCATCCGCATGGCGAAGCTCTGCCTGGAGATGACGCGATCTAAAGTCACCACCACCCGCGGCACAGCCCTCTCGCCCGTCAAGGCCTTCTCCGGCCTCTCTTCGTCCACAAGGGCGGTAATGTCGCCCAGGCGAGTCAGCACCCTTGAGCGTGAACTCACCACCCTTGACAACCCTATGAACAGGATCAGGATGGAACCTCCTGCTAGTATGGGTATGAGAACAATGAGAGAGTCCAATTCACATACCTCGCTCTATCTCGTTAAACGGCCTCGATGATCGTAGCCAAATACTTCGGGGGGTAGGTGATAACCTGCTGCTTCGACAAGCTCCATGAACTTGGGTCGCACACCGGTCGGACGTAATCGGCCCACGATGCGTCCATCCTCGAAGCCCGTCTGCTCAAAGGCGAATACATCCTGTAATACGATCACATCGCCTTCCATGCCCTGGACTTCGGTCATACTGACGACCTTGCGTGAGCCATCCCTGAGCCGTTCCTGATGGACGATCAGGTGAAGAGCTGACGATATCTGCTCTCGGATAGCTCGGTGAGGGAGGTCCGTTCCAGCCATCAGAACCATCGT
>JBFFDV010000019.1:0-17295 GCA_041559215.1 Anaerolineae bacterium
CCGGTCAAGGCTCCGCCCGGCGCATGAGCCGTAATCGAGATACCCGTTGGTTTCGTAGTCCCCCCGTAGACAGTAGGGAATGTAACTGACGTATCAGCCCAGAACCGGTAGAGTTCCTTAGCTATCGAATCGACATAGGGGTCGCCATTTCCATACTTGGGTGCTGCTAGGCACATCTTTCGGATTTCTTCGTATCCATTTCCCTGCCAGTTTGCGGCGAGGGCAGCCTTAAGTTCTTTCTTGGTGACTTTCTCTTCGTCAAAGATTAGCTTTTTCACCGCCGCCATTGAGTCAGCGACATTTATCATGCCAACAACGTTCAGCGCTGAGCCATTCTCAAAAGGCAGCGTGCGGTCAAGTGCATCTCTACCTACCTTTATAGCGTCAACCATCAATGCAGAATGAACAGCGTCAGGGAAAAGTTCCGCCTGCGCTCGTAGGAGAATGTTGTGCTCCTCTGCCGCCATACCCATGAAATAGGCAAGCTGCTCCTTGAATGCTTTCATGAATTCATCAAACGTCTCAAAGTCTTCGAAGTCTCCGGTTCTGGGCCCAAGTTGTCTGCCGGTCCGCGGTTCGACACCGTTGTTCATGGTAATCTCGAAAACCAGTGGGGCAATGAACATGCCGAAGGCATTGATGCGTGATTTGCCTGGTATGTTGACATCAAGGCACCCCGCCAATGCATAATCTCGCGCATCTTCCATGGGCACACCATGGCTAATCAAGTACTCGATATAAGACTTGTCCCCGACGAACGCCGGCATGCCAATTCCAGTCTTCACTACTTCGAGAGCTTTCAGCATAAGAGCTTCAGGTGTGCCCTCATGGACCCTCACGGTGATCGTGTGGTGAGGAGTCTGACAGTCCTTTGCAGCTTCGAGAATGAGGTAAG
This sequence comes from Anaerolineae bacterium, assembly GCA_041559215.1. Lineage (GTDB taxonomy): Bacteria > Chloroflexota > Anaerolineae > UBA7937 > B3-Chlor > JBFFDV01. The sequence continues at coordinate 896 of JBFFDV010000019.1, forward strand.
ACAGCTCGTTGGTCGCATCGTCACCATCAGGCGTTACACCGCCGATAACCCAATTGTGCCACCTAGCCATGCCTGCCCACTTCTGTCGCTGCAGCTTGCCGCCTCCAACGAAGTTTAGCTGCATAACCTTAATCCGGAGACATTCCAGTAATTCCAGCACCTCATCGTCGTTAATCCTGCCCTCCTCCTTGTCCTTCTTGTAAAACGGATACATGAACTGATCAAACCTGCCTCCTGGCGCTGTCCCACTGGCAATCATCACCCAGACAAACCAGAAGGACTGTATCGCTTCATAAAGGGTCCTTGCTGGGTTACCCGGCACCCAACGGCAGGTTTCCGCTATCCGTTCCAGCTCTTTCTTGCGGGTTGAGTTTGTTTCCTTTGCAGCCATTTCTGCTGCCAGGTCGCAGAATCTCTGGGCAATGCGAACAATAGCCTTGTTAGCTATGATGACCGCCTGGAGGAAATCCGCTTTCCTGACCGAATCTGCGCTTGTGTACCTCAGATTCCTCAACTCTTCCTCTGCGTCTTTTATGATGCTGTTAAGACCTTCATTAAGTACCTTCGCATAATCCACAACGATAAGAGATAGGCCCAGGCCTAGACCCCAGCCAACCCCGGCTGCGCCAGTCCCTCGACCCTCGTCTTTCTTCTTCCATGGGGGGCAAAGGATTCCCGATTGAATGAACGGCCACAACCTTTCGTCATCATAGAATTGTCCCTGCCTCTCGTCGAGGGTCCTACCCTTGCCTTTCCAATAGTCATCCATTGCTCTCAATAAAGCCTCATCCTCAGCAGAGATATCAAGTCCCCCGCTTCTCAGCTCCTCCATGTCCTCTTCGGGCCACGTCGGGCCCAGAGAGCCAGCCTCAAGTCCCGTAGGTTTACTTGCGATATTGCCAACGATGAGTTCATCATCTTCGATGAAGATGGTCTTGTTGTCCAGGTAGTGTGCGGTCGCTTTCGCCCTCCTCACAATCTGCGGCAGCCCCTCGGTCTGTCTATACGACTCCATAATCAGACCGGCCTTCTCCACGCAGATTGGATATTTCTCTAGCTGAAGCCTTTCTTTTAGTCTCTGTACTCTCTCATTCATGCGGACTCCTCAAACAATGGATTCTGAAAACATAAGTGGACTTGACGGCTTCACCCCCCCAGATTCACCACCAAACCAGACGACTCGAAAATCTCTTTTATTTCTTCCATGCGTTCATCGCTGGGGGGCTCGACAGAAATGCACCTCTCGGGCTCCTCCATCCTTTCATATTTCGTCTCCCCCAGTCTGTGATAGGGGAGAAGGTGAACCTTGATTGAACTGTCGAGTTCGGTGGCTATGAATCTAGCGGTTGCCGCAATGTCCTCAGCACTATCGTTGTAGCCTGGTATGAGCGGCACCCGGGCAAGCATGGGAAGGCACAACTCATGATGAATTCTCCTGGCATTCTCCAAGATCAAATCGTTTGATACCCCGGTGTATTCCTCGTGTGCCACAGGATCCATGTGCTTGAAATCATACAGCACCAGATCCACATACTCTAGCACGCGCGTCATTGTTTCCCATCTTGCGTATCCACATGTATCGAGCGCTGCATGTATCGCAGCATCCCTACAGAGCTTAAGCAGACTAGTCGCAAACTGAGGTTGGGCTAAGGGCTCACCTCCACTCAAGGTGACGCCACCACCTGATCTTTGATAGAAGATGGCATCTGCTGCCACTTCCTTGAAAACCTCTCCTGCTGTGACATATCTTCCCATGAGGTTTCTTGCCTCATAAGGACAGACTTCAGCACACCGTCCAGCACCGGTGCAGAGCTGCCGGTTCGTCCTCGATCGTCCCTCGCAAAGTTCGATGGCTCCCTCTGGACAAGCCTGAACACACGTTCCACACCCCTTGCACTTTTCACGATCAAAAAAGATGTCAGGTCGCGCCGCTTGCGACTCGGGGTTTTGGCACCAGAGACACCGCAGGGGACATCCCTTCAGAAAAACGGTGGTTCGAATTCCAGGGCCATCATGAATGGAATAACCCTGTATGTTGAAAATCACGCCTTGTGTAGCTTCCGCTTCAGTCACGCCAGTTGGCGATCCCTTCTCTAGTCTTGTCACTCCTGTCGAAATAGGGCTAGTGAATCCTTCTCTCATACCCTTCCCAATATCTCTCTGATCTCGCTTTTCTTGATCTTAACGCTAGCCGTCTTGGGCTCCCAAATTCATTGTTCAGTTTTGGGAACCGCACAAGGTTCAGAGATGAGCCAGCCTCAAGCGCTCCGCTGCTCATCCCTTGCCCAGGCTCGAGCGATGACCTATAGAGCTTCTGTAATCTCACGAATGTCTTCGACCTCCTCCAGGTTCCAGGTCAATTCTACGATTTCGTTCAGTCTCTCCTTGGGGATCCTTCTGACTGAATGTTTAGCACAAGCCATGAATTTCGAAACAAGCGCCTCTTGGCTGATCGGGTTCTCGGGGTGACCATAAGGGTAGTCCACCCTCTTTGACAGAGTGTCGCTCCTTGTGCTTAGCTGTACAAAGCCCCGTACTGCCTCTTTCAGGGTTAGCCCGGTGTCAACCTCATAGGTGACTTTCCGGGCTATCTCGAGTACATCCTGATCTGCTAAAGCCTGTGGAGTGAAACGATCGAGGGTCACTTCCCCGTAGAGCAATGCTGTAGCTACAACAAAGGGTAGACTGAATTTGGCATCTATGGCGGTTCTTGGGTTCTGTCTGCTCTCCAAAGGTTCGCAAAGCATCTTGTTTACAGGGCTCACAACAATCCTGATTGCCTGTACATCACTTGGCTTCAGATTACCCACGCCTAGGCTATCTAGGATTTGAAGGATTGCATCTATGTAGGCATGAGTGCCCCTACAGCTGGGCCATGGCTTGAAGCTGACATTAGCACCCTCAAAAGTCCGACCTAGTTCATTGGTCAGCACAAGTGGATCATAGTCGCCTCTCGCATACAAGCCGAAAAGCCCTGCCTTACCTTCAATCGGCTCATTGAATCCGCCAACACCTTCTTTGGCCAGCAATGCGGACAAGACACCTGCCTTGGCCGAAAAAGCATCCCGTATTGATCTGACCAACGAATGAGGTGCGCGCGTTAGTTCTGCACTGCATGTGGCCTGACAAAGTGTTAGTGCAAAAGCATCTAGTATCTGTTCTACAGTCAGATTCAGCAGCTTACAAACTGCCGTTGTCGCACCAAAAGCCCCCAGGATTGGCGGTATGTACCAGCCATACTCAAGCGGGTCTTCGTTCAGAGCAAGGCCTAGCCTGCAGACCAGATCGCTCCCTAGAACGGTTGCGGTGAGGAATTCCTCGCCGCTCACATTACCGATAGATTCAGCAACAGCAAGGGCAGCAGGTATGGTAGCCGCATTCGGATGGACGGGCGCTCTGTCGTGAGCATCCTCAAAATCCAGAGCATGGGCCATGGAACCATTGGCAAACGCCGCCATGAGGGCCGATGCCCTGGCCCCAAAGCCCAGGATTGTGCTCTCCTCGACGCCACTCTCGGCCATCGCCAGGTCAACAAAGGGCCGGCATCCGTCACCAAGGGTGCTCGCGGCCAGTGTTACCCCTAGCGCGTCCAAGAAGCTCCTCTTGGCCGCATCTATGGCCACAGCCGATATGTCTTCGTATGTGGTCTCGGCTATGTTCCGAGCGAGGACTTGCGATTCGTTCACTGTACCGCGTCTCAGTAACTGAGGGGATACCAACACTTGACGTCGTGACCACCGTCCAAGCTTGACAGGGGAGGCTCGTCTTGCTGGCACCTGTCCTGTGAGCGCGCACAGCGAGGAGCGAATCTACACCCATCGGGCAAGCGATCAAGCCTAGGGGGCTGCCCCGCAATAGAGACTAGTCTGTCTATCTTGGTCTCCAGCTTGGGCACCGCCTTCAGCAAGGAAGCCGTGTAGTGATGGGCAGGCCTGTAGAAGATTTCCCTCACCGGGGCGCTCTCCACAATCTGGCCTGCGTACATCACCGACACGCGATCACACATGTTGGCTACGATACCGAAATCGTGAGTGATGAAGATGAGCGACATGCCCAATTCACGCTGGAGGTCCCTCAGAAGCTCCAGATACTGGGCCTGAATGGTCACGTCAAGAGAGGTCGTCGGCTCGTCGGCGATGAGCAGCCGCGGCCGGCAAGAGATGGATATGGCGCCAACAACCCTCTGCTTCATGCCACCGCTCATTTGATGTGGATAGGCGGTGATCCTCGTCTCCGGCGATGAGATGTTCACCTGCCTCAGCATCTCGACCACCCTCTCCACAAGGGCAGCCCCTTTGAGCTTCAGATGAGTGGATAGCGATTCCGCTATTTGATCCCCCACAGTAAACACGGGGTTCAGGGAGGTCATGGGATCCTGTAGAATCATCGAGATCTTCTCGCCACGGACCTTTCGCATCTCTCTGTCGCTCTTGCGCAAGAGATCCTCGCCCTCGAGAAGTATCTTTCCACTGACAATGCGACCGGGTCTAGGCACGAGCCTAAGGATCGACAAGCACGACATGGTCTTGCCACACCCTGATTCCCCGACAAGGCCCAAGGTCTCGTTCTCGTCGACATGAAAGCTCACCCCGTCCACGGCCTTGACGACCGTGTTCTTCCTCACAAAGTAGGTCTTGAGATCCTGCACCTCCAGCAACCTGGTTCCCATCTCAGTACTTCACCTCTGTCGCCAGACACTCTGCGGAGTCATCTAGTAGATCCTGTTCTCTGTCCAAGGATAGCTGACTCTCCTGGCGCAAGCCCCTTGTGGGTGCCGTCCCTCACACTGCAAGTCAGCAGCGTCGTCAGAACGTTGCCTACGCACGCCTTCACTATCGTGTAGAAAGCAGCACCGACCACCGGTCGTCCCATCATCGATCATAGTGCAGACAGGCCACAGAGTGTCCCGGTACCACCTCTCTCAGAATGGGTTCATTCTGAGAGCACCGTCCCTGGGCGCCGGGGCACCGGGGATGGAAACAGCAGCCGCGCGGCGGATCGATAGGACTGGGCACCTCACCGGGGAGGACACTCTTAGCACGCTCCGCATCGGGTCTATCCGGCAGACTGGCCGCGAAAAGCGCTTTGGTGTAGGGATGCAGTGGTTTCGTGCACAGGTCATCGCCTGGCGCACTTTCTACTATTCTCCCCAGATACATGACGCTGATTCTGTGGCTCATATACCTTACGGTAGCCAAGTCATGAGCTATGAAGAGAAAGCTGAGATCCATCTCCTTTTGTAGGTCCTTCAGAAGGTTCAACAACTGAGCCCGAATAGAGACATCCTGGGAAGATACCGGCTCGTCGAGTATGATCAGCTTGGGATCACAGGCCAGGGTTCGGGCAATAGCTATCCTTTGCCTCTGCCCCCCACTGAACTCACTCGGGTACTCCTTGGCGGCGCTGGCATCCAGTCCCACCGCCTCCAGCGCAGCAGCAACTCTCTCCTTGGTCTCTCTCTTATCGCAGGTCTTGTTCGCTATGAGTGGCTCTCCGACGATTCCACCCACCTGCATCCTCGGATTGAGAGAAGAAAAGGGGTTCTGGAAGACCACCTGCACCGATCTCCGGTAGCGGGCGAGATCATCCGAAGTGAACTCGGACACGTCCTGGCCTTCGAAGAGGATACGGCCGTCGGTCAAGCTCTCCAGCAGCAAAATGAGCCTGGCTATGGTCGTCTTGCCGCAGCCAGACTCGCCCACGAGGCCCAAGGTCTCGCCCGGTTCGATGAAAAGATCGACACCATCCACCGCTTTCACCCAGGCCACGGTCTTGGAGAACAACAGCCCTTTCGTGACCGGAAAGTGCTTCTTTATGTCTCTCGCCTCCAGTACTGGCGGCATCACTGCAACCTTACTCCTATACTCTTCCTGCAAACTCCTTCTACTTGTCAAATAGGATGTTCATTACCACATACAGGCATCTGCCCCCGACCAGGGAATGACTGTACGACGGCTATCCCTTCTTGCCGCGGGCCGTTCATTGGCCGGAAAGCAGCAAGAGCGGCTCCAAGCCTTACCTGCGTCGGAATCCCGTTGGGCATCATGCTTGACGGGCTGGATTCAGAAGTTCTGTGAGCGTATCGCCCAGCAGGTTGAACGAAAGAACTGTGGCCACGATTGCCACTCCAGGAACCACCGAGAGCCACCATGCAGTGACAACATACGACCTGCCTTCGGCGATCATGGAGCCCCAGTCGGGCGTCGGTGGAGGCACACCTACCCCCAGGAAACTCAAAGAAGACTCCATGATGATCACGATGCCGACCTGCAGAGTGGCCAGAACGATCAGGGAACCGGCCACGTTAGGCAGTATGTGGCGCATCAGGATACGCATCTTGGAGACTCCAGCAACCTGGGCAAGAGCCACAAAGTCCATTTCCCTGACTCTCAGGGTCTCACCCCTGGCCATCCGGGCGTACTCCGCCCAGAGGACCAGGCTGATCACAAAGATAATGTTGAAGAAGCTTGGTCCAACCACTACCGCGAGCACCATCGCCAGCAGAATCGCGGGGAAGGAGAAAGCCAAGTCCACCAACCTCATGATAATAGTATTGGCCCATCCCCCAAGGTAACCCGCGATTGCTCCCAGCAATGACCCCACAATACCTGAGACGAGGATGGCCAGCACAGCCACGGCCAGCGAGGTCCTCGCTCCGAAGATAAATCTGCTTAGGGTATCCCTACCGAGCAGGTCAGTTCCCAGCAAGTGGGCCGTGCTACCTCCTTCCTGCCAAGCAGGCGGCGTCAGGCGGTCGCCCAGCGTACCCTTAGTCGGGTCATAGGGTGCGATGAGGGGAGCAAACACCGCCACAATCACCAACAGCCCTATGATCACCAGACCTATCATGCTCGTCACTATGGAGGATAGACCAAGCCTCATGTAACCATCCCTACCAACAACGCAGGGTCAAACACCGTGTCGGGGTCGAGGCAGACATACTGTAGTCGCTCATGGTGAGCCGCAGGCCTAGCCCGGAACCCCTATGAGTATCTGATGCGCGGGTCAATGTATGCATATAGGATGTCGACCACCAGATTAATCACCAGGAACGCCGTGGCCATAAAGAGGACCACCGCCTGCAGCACAGGGAAGTCCCGCAACATGACCGCGTCGAACGCCAGCCGCCCCACCCCGGGCCAGGCGAAAACCGTCTCGACCACCACCGTTCCGGTCACCATACGTCCAAACACGGTACCCAGGTAAGTGATGACCGGGATCAGGCTGTTCCGCAAAGCGTGCTTCCAGACAACTGTCGTCTCTGACAGCCCCTTTATCCTCGCGAGTTTTACGTACTCGCTGTCGAGAGCTTCCAGCATACCAGAGCGCGTCAGGCGGAGAAAGGCGGCTACCATGAACGCGCTCAGGGCTGCTACGGGAAGGACGAATTGCTTTGCGGTGCCGTAACCGGAAGTGGGCAACCATCCAAGCTGGACGCTGAAGACATACATGGCCACGATGCCCAACCAGAAAACCGGCGTCGCCTGTCCTAATAGCGCCAAGACTCGGGAGATACTGTCCACAAAGGATCCCCGCTTCAGAGCCGCGAGCACCCCTAGCGGCAGCCCGATGAGAAAGCTCAACGAGGCGGATATGGACGCCAACTGTAGGGTGGCCGGAAGCCTTTCCAGGACCAGTTCCAGCGCCGGGGCACGATCTCCCCTGATCGATCTCCCCAGGTCCCCTCTGACTGCGTTCCACACGAATATCGCATACTGCTCTGGAAGGGGTTTGTCCAAACCCAGCTGGCGAGTCAGCATTTCCTGGTCTTCCAGTGTGCTGAACTCGCTAAGCAGCAAGGCCACCGGATCTCCGGTCAGTCTCCCCAAAATGAAGACGACTATGCTAACCAAGAACAGAGTGACGACGCCCTGAACTAGGCGTCTGGCGATGTATCGTTGCATAAGGTTTCAGTCTCACCTCATGCCGATTGAGGTATTGCGCTATCCTTCTCCCAAATAGTGCCTCGCCTGACGCCACACTGCGAAAGAGCTGCTCGAAGCTCGATCGCAGCAAGCGACCTAGCGATTATATCAGATTGGTTGACAATCTACCAGATTGAGAGGGTTGCTGCGAGCCCTCCTGGCGCAAAGAGAGGGCAGGCCTCCGAGGTCTCTCGCGTTCCCAGCCAGCGCAGTGCCCTCGCGCCTCATTGGCACGGGGATACGCTGGCCTCTGGCAGGGCCCTCGGAGGCCTTATCCCTTGGATGAAGTTTGACCCACTAGCAAGCAGCTATGGGCGAGTGATCAAATCAATGTTCTGTGGTCTGGTGCGTATGGTCGGCCAGTTCCCCACCTGCTCGCTGGCTCCGTAGGGCTCATTGGCAAATACCAAGAAGACGCCAGTGGCCTGGTCGCGAACATGCTGGGCCATATCCATGGCGAGTTGCTCTCTTGCTTCGGTATCAAACTCCTCGCCTAGCTCCTCGAGCATTTGCAGGGTCTCGTCGGTTACGTATGTGGTGAACGGATTGATCCCAAAGTCGGTGTTCAGCGCTGTCAGCGGATCACCGAAGGCCAAGCCTCTATGGGTCCACACGAAGTCGAGCGCCTGACCGCCTGTCCATTCCCCTCTTACGGTACCCCAGTCCGTCTGGTTGATAGTGACATCGAGACCTATCGCCTCCCAGTAGAGAGCAACAGCCTCGCCGATCAAGGGCAGCTCCGCTCCGGGATGGGTGGTGAAGGTCTTGAGAGTGATTGGGAAGCCGTCGGGGTAACCGGCGTCTTCCAGCAACTGCTCCGCCATATCCGGATCGTAGGGATATGGTTCCACATCGAAGAACGGAGGAACCGGCATGGAGGACCCTCCCGGTTCGGCTTGACCGTGGAATATCTCCTTGGCAATGGCCTCCTTATCGATGGCGTAATTCAACGCCTGGCGGACTCTCGTGTCGGTCCAGGGATTCTCAGCGCGATAACGTGTAGGGTCTATCTCTGGATCAACTATGCCGCCAAACCGAATTAGCGGAGACCAGTTTCTGGGCACAGACTCGATGTGCAGGCCCTCCGCGGCCTCTATCGTCTCGATGGAGTCGTAGGAGATGGGAGCCAGGTCGACCTCACCCGCGAGCAGCATGGCTACCCGGGTGGCCTCTTCCGGCACGTTCAGGAAGGTGATGGTCTCAAACTCCGGAGTTACCCTCCAGTGGTTCTCCACGCCCTCCACCACCTTCAGCACGATGGGCTGTGCCTGCTGGTGCTCCTCGGCCAGCGTGTACGCTCCAGTCCCAATGGGATGCAGGTTGGCCTCTTCGTCGCCCACGCTCTCCACATACTCCTTGCACACGATCACCGTCTGGTTGCCATCGGTGAGGTAGCCACGGATTAGCTCAGGGAAAGGCGCCAGCATGTGGATGACCGCCGTGTAGGTATCTGCTGCCTCGACGCTCTCTATAAGCCTGCGCATGGAACCTGCCGGGCCAGCCAGTGATTCCTCAGCCATGATCCTCTCTATGGAGTAGGCGACGTCCTCAGCAGTAACCTCTCCCCAGCCCTCATGGAACGGCACGCCCTCACGAAGCTCCAAGGTCCAGGTCATTCCGTCCTCAGACATCTCCCAATTCGTGGCCAGACCGGGCTTGGGCTCCTCCGTTTCTGGATCCACGTAAACCAAGTACTCGTAGATCAGCTCCAGGTATGGTGTGCGTCCTCCGCCCCCGTTCCAGGGCAAGAAGGTCTCAGCTTCTAGGGTGGACAGGGCTACGGTCAGACTACCCTCGGGCCCCACCGGAGCCGGACTGGGAGCTGGAGTAGGAGGTGCAGTGGGGGCCGCAGTCGGGGCCGTCGGCGGTGGCTCAGTCGGAGCTGCGGTGGGGGCTGGTGTTCCACATGCACTGAGTAGCAGTATCCCGACGAGCGTCACCGCCACTAAGCCATACATTACCGATCTCGGATTTTTCATTTTTACCCCCGTATCCTTGTGTTGATTTGACCTTGCCGATTTTGAATTCTTCATTTCTACCTCCTCATCTCTGGATTGTTTTGATTCACTGCTTTCAGGTCTTACACTTCTATCTACCTCCTAATCTATTGATTCCTAGGCAATGTGAATCTATTCCTGCAATGCAGTTCACAGGCAGAACTGCCACCGTCCCTTCACCACTCCTTACCTATCGCCAGCGACGTGCTCTCACACTCTGATGCCGTCGCCCCTTGCCCCAAGAGAGACGGTGAGGGAAAAACACTTGCCACCGATACTGACGGGCGGATTTCCGCTACTCTACCACAAGCTAAGGCGCAGCCCGTGTCAGAGCGCCTCAGCAGGAACGCTTGACAGGCCAGGAAGTGCCCCAACCTGCGGGAAGCTGAGCTGCTCCACCGCTCGTTCACGGGTATCGCGCTTGAACATGCCACCCAGGACTTGAGTATGGTGTATTGCCTCGGCGAATCGCTGCTTGGAGACGTCTAGGCCTAGGTCGCACAACCCAAGTCGCTTGGTTACCTCATGGACGAGTGATCAATTCAATGTTGAAGGGCCTCATGCGTATAGTCGGCCAGTTCCCCACCTGGTCGCTGGCGCCATAGGGTTCGTTGGCATACAAGATGAAAACACCAGCAGCGTCATCATGTAGCAACTGCCCAAACTCCCGGGCCAGTTGCTCTCTCTTATCGGCATCAAGCTCAGTCAACATCTCTTCCATCAAGGCTGCGCTCTCCTCTGTTGCGTAGGACGTGAACCTCCCTTGAGGAGCGAAGAAGATGGTCGCTGGTGTCAATGGTTCAGCGAACGGCTGGCCTCTTTGAGTGAAGAGATAGTCGTTTGCCTGAGCAGCTAGCAACTCATCTCGGACAGAACCCCAGTCCGTCGGGACTATGGTGACATCAATACCGATCTCCTCCCAGTACAGGGCGACAGCCTCGCCGATAACAGGAAGCTCGGCTCCGGGATTGGCAGTGAGGGTCTTCAGAGTGAGAGGAAAGCCATCAGCATAGCCTGCATCCTCTAGCAGCTGCTTTGCCGTGTCTGGATCATAAGGGTAGGGTTCTACGTCGATCCATCCAGGAACAGGATTGGGCGCGCCTGCTGGTATCGCTTCACCATGGAATATGCTCTCGGCAATGGCGTTCCTATCCACCGCATAGTTGAGTGCTTGGCGGACCATTACGTCACCCCAGGGCTGCTCGGGGACGTAGCGCTCAGGCTGTGTCTCTGTGATGCCGCCGAACCAGATGAGTGGCACCCAGTTTTGGGGGATAGAAACAACGTGGAGTCCCGCTCCCTCTACCGTTTCGACAGAATCATAGGAGATAGGAGCCAGGTCCGCCTCCCCGGCAAGCAGCATGGCTACCCGCGTTGCCTCCTCCGGCACGAGCAGGAAAGTAACAGTCTCGAACTCTGGTGTTACGCGCCAGTGGTTCTCGACACCCTCAATAGTCTTCAACTCGATCGGTCCTGCCTGCTGATGCTCCTCCGCAAGAGTATAAGGACCCGTCCCAATAGGGTGAGCGTTTGCCTCTTCATCACCCACGGTCTCCACATACTCTTTGCATACAATCATCCCTCCAGCGTTGTAATCCGTCATGTGGCTATCGACAAACGTAGGGAATGGCGTTTTCAGATTAGCCACTATCGTGTAGGGATCCACGACCTCGATGGTATCGAAGAGATCTCGCAGTTGGCCCGCCGGGCTACCAATCGAGTTCTCATCTATCATCCTTTCCCAGCTATACTTGACGTCTTCAGCAGTCAGTTCGCCCCAGCCCTCATGGAACTGGACACCTTCACGGAGCTCGAAGGTCCAGGTTTTCCCATCTGGTGACATCTCCCAACTTGTGGCCAGCCCGGGTTGAGGCTCCACTGTTTCTGGATCCACGTAGAACAGGAATTCGTAGATCAGACCCAGATACGTCTGGCGCGCTACACCCCCATTCCAGGGCAAGAAAGTGTCCTCCGCAAAGGTGGACAGGGCCACAGTCAGACTGCCCGTAGGTCCTGCAGGAGTTGGAGTAGGGGCTGGAGTAGGAGGTGCAGTAGGTGCTGCGGTAGGGGCTTCAGTAGGTGCTGCGGGAGGAGCTGGCGTTCCGCAGGCGCTCAGTAGCAGTATGGCTACAAGCATTACTGCCACCAAGCTAGACCATATCGACTTTTGGCTTTTCATTTCATCCTCCTTACCTTTACGTTGATTTGACCTTGCCGATTTTGGGCCTTTCATTTTTCCCTCCTCATCTTTACGTTGGTTTAACTTCACCGATTTCAGACTCTACATTTTCACCTCCTCATCTCTTGATTTCCTTGGCAAGAAGAATCTATTCTTGCACTATAGGCCACAGCCAGCATCACGACTATCCGCCCACCGCCCTAGACCTGTCCTCGACGGTGTCCTACGGAGAAGAGTTGCCCATAAAACACTGCCCCATACCGCTTTTCCTTCACTCATGACGTTCGCCCATGCTCTGTCCGCTCAATGATCTCATCTTGAACAGCTTTGCTCAACTGCACAAAATAGGCGCTATATCCAGCTACTCTTACGACGAGATCCCGATGACTCTCCGGATGTCTTTGCGCATCTAGTAGCGTCTCGGTGGTGACAACATTGAACTGTATATGCTTCCCACCCAGACTGAAATAGGTTTTAATCAGACTGGACAGTTTCCTCAAGTCCTCCGTGCTCTTCAGGGCCGATGGATGGAACTTCACGTTCATCAACGTAGACTGGTAGGGCACCTGGTCTATCTTCGCCGCACTTCTGATTAACGCGGTAGGCCCATGAGTGTCCCTGCCCCGCATAGCTGACATTGTTCCATCGGCCAGGCACTCTCCGGCATACCGACCATCAGGTGTCGCGCCCGTCAACGCTCCTCCGGGCGCCTGGGAGGTGATGGAGATGGCGGCCGGCATGTGCTTCCCGCCCAGCCTGGTTTCCAGCGTGGCCGCCGTATCGGCCCAGAACTGGTATAGGTCTCTGGCGATGGAGTCCACGTAGTCGTCGTCGTTCCCATACTTGGGTGCCGCCAGGAACTCATTCCGCAGTTCCTCGTAGCCGTTGCCCTGCCAGTTCGCCGCGAGTGCAGCCTTAAGCTCCGACATGCTGACCCGCTTCTCGTCGAAGACGAGCTTCTTGACTGCCGCCAGCGAGTCCGCCACGTTGATCATGCCAATGAGATTGAGTACGGCTCCGTTCTCGAAGGGCATCGTGCGATCGAGCATGTCCTTGCCCTCGGTGATAGCATCGTCCATGAGAGAGGAGCGCACCGGGTCTGGGAAGAGGTCTCTGGCGGCAGCCAACTCAATGTTGTTGCGGTCAGCTGCCAGGTCCATGAAGTGGGCCAACTGTTTCTTAAAGGCCGCCATCAAATCCTCGAACGAGGCGAAGCTTTCGGGCTCTCCCGTCTGGAGGCCCACTCTGAGACCAGTGTTGGGGTCCACGCCATTGTGCATGAAGATGTCCAGGACCAGCGGGACGATGAACATCCCATAGGGTCCAATCCTGGACCTACCCACTATGTTCACGTCCAGACATCCCGTCATAATGTAATCTCGCGCCGTGCGCAGCGGTACGCCGTGGCTGAGCAGAAACTCGATGTAGGACTTGTCTCCCACAAAGGCAGGCATGCCTATCCCCGTCTTGACAACCTCCAGTGCTTTGAGCATCAGGGGTTCCGGAGTCCCTTCGTGCACCCTCAAAGTGATGGTGTGATGCGGAGTGGGGCACTCCAAGGCCGCCTGCAAGATCAGGTAAGTCAATTCATTGGTGGCGTCCTCCCCTTGTGGGGTGACCCCGCCGATGGTCCAGTTATGCCATTTGGCCAACCCGGCATTCTTCTGGCGGAGGAGGCGACCGGAAGTCCGATTCAACTGCATGTCCTTGATGCGCAGACACTGGAGCAGCTCCAGCACCTCTTTGTCGGTGATTCTGCCCTCTTCCTTGTCCCTCTCGTAGAAGGGATACATATACTGGTCGAACCGACCCGCAGCGGCGGTAGTCTGGGGGTTGGTGAGCAGGAACATAAACCAGAAGGACTGCATGGCCTCGGGGAAGGTCGTCGCCGGTTCGGCCGGCACGCGGCGGCATGTCTCGGAGATGCGCGTTAGCTCTTCCTTGCGCTGCGGATCTTTCTCTCCGTGTGCCATCTCCGCAGCCAGATCGGCGAACCTGTTGGCGAAACGAATGATGGCCTCATGAGCAATGATGACCGACCGGAGGAAGTAGGCCTTATCTGCCGAATGTGGCGCCCCGAATCTCGTGCGGGCCAGCTCAGCTTTAGCCTCTTCGATGATGCTGTTTAGGCCGGAGTTCAGCACCCTGGCGAAGTCGTACCCACAGAGCACGAACCCGGGGCCCAGACCCATGCCTCCCTGGGCATACCCTCCCCCGCTGCCTTGCGTTTTGCTCTTCCATGGCGGAAGGACCACCCCAGATTGCAGGAATGGCCACAGCCGCTCGTCGTCATACAGGTCCCCTGACCTGGCCACGAGATTGCTGTTCTTCCAGTAGTCGTTGAGCGCTTGCAGCTCCGCTTCGTCTTCCTCTGAAGCGACGAACCCCTCTTCCCGCAGAGCGTCTATCTCGTCCTGGGGCCAGATGGCCATGTCGCAGTCCAACTCCACGCCCATGGGCCTGCTGGCCCCGTTGCCCACTATCAACTCACCATCTTCGATGAAGATAGGTATGTTTTCCAGTACGTTGGCCAGGGCCTTCGCTCGGCGGAGGATCTGCGGTTCGCCCTCGGTCTGTTTCAACGAGTCGGTCATCAGCCTGATCTTCTCGAAGCTAAGTGGATACTGGTCCACGAGGAGACGCTTTCTCAGCCGCTCTATTCTCTCGTTGCCCATGCCTACCTTCCTACGAGCCGTCAGTATCTTTCGCTAGATATCGCTGAGCGCGCGATTGCCTTCCGTCCAGCCTGTCACTTCCGCGCGCCGTCTTAGTAGATCCCATACTCCTTGGTGGCATCTACCCAGACCTTGACCAGCTCCGGGTCTGCCTCGGACATGGATGAGCTCGCTCCCATAACGAAGCCGCCATCTTTGCCTACGACCTCGATCAGTTCCTTGGTCAGAGCCCGAATCTGCTCTGGAGTCCCGCCGTGAAGCAGCGACACCGGGAACCCGGCCATGATACACATCGTATCGCCCAGCACCTCTTTTACCCTGAACAGGTCGCTGCGGTCGAACCGTCCAATGGTCTTCCCCTTGGGCAGTTCACGCAGGTATTGGAGGCGCTGATCGTAGCTACCCTCGTAGAACACATGTGGAGTGACGCCGCCGTTGATCAAACCCAGCAGCATGGCCTTCAGAGTAGGCCAATAGAAGGTCTCGAACTGTTCTAAGGACATAAACCCATCCGAGCCACGATGGAGGGCGATGAAGCAATAGGGGCTTCCACTCCTCTTTGCAGCAGCCACCGTGTGATCCACGAGTATCGGCAGCACCTTTTCCTGCGCGGCCAAGAGCTTCTCCGGACAACGATACATGTCCAGCATGATGCCCCTCAGGCCCCTCAAGGTATCGGACAGGAAGTCGAAGGGGGCGGTGACCAGCGTCCTGGCACCTACGGACATCGGAAACCCCAGGGACTCCATCCTCTCGACGGAGGCCTTCCTTGCTGCTTTCGAGCGTGCGATGTGCTTGCTCGTCTCTAAGAGTGCTTCCAAGGAGGCCCTGACATCGGCCCTGTCGAGAAGGCCGATATTGGGTAGCGCAGGGTAACCCATCAGCATGATGGGTATGCGCGGCAACGCGGCCAGGCCCTCCAGTGCGCTATATACGCGCGGCAAAAAGGTACGCAGGGTGAAGTCGGAGGGGTCGTCCAGGAAAGCATCGTACTCCTCTGGCTTCATGTACTCCCCCTCGATGAACTGGAAGGTCCCGTTGGGATCCAGGCCATAGCCCGGCCATTTGGTCTGTCTGTCACCCAGGGTTATGCTTGGCAGTGGAGAGAACCCCACGCCTGATATCATGTCCGGCGCGAAGTGAAGCGCGTACTTCTCCAGCAGCGCCTGAGCCTTGTCGGAGTCGCGCTCCAGTTCCTGGTAGGTGATCCGGCCCAAGCGGGCCAGCATGTACCCCAAGTTCAGGAAGATAGGCACACGATCCGGCACCCGCAGTTCGTAGGCATCCTTAATGCGCTTGGTACGTTCGGCGAGCAACTGCGCAGGCGTCTCGGTCATCTCCCTTGCCTCTTGTGCACCGCGGGGCGAGGCACATGGCCGCCATTTGCCTTCCCGCCCTGTTGCCCGCCCATTTCCGAGCGGCCTGCAGACGGTCGGCGTGGTGCACGAGCTGCTTGAAGGCCAGGCCTGTCTGCACATGGTGCCGTGGTTAGTAGGGAAATCCACGTCACCCTCGATTCTGACAATGGTGTTATCTTTGATGTTGACCAGCACGCCACAATCACCATACCCGTCCCGGCAATTGCACCATACTACTTATTCTCCACCGATGACATCCACGCTCA
>JBFFDV010000020.1:0-17288 GCA_041559215.1 Anaerolineae bacterium
ATATTCCTCCACAGAGGGAATGGAAAATCCTCCCCGCAAGTACAACTCGTCGGAGGCATAAACCAGGCCAACGCCAAAGCGACGCCGATATTCCTCCTGCCAAGGCGTGATCTGCTCCAAGATGGCTCGCTCCTCATCGAGAGTGAGAAGCCGCAAACCAGCTCTGTGATACCTGGTCAACCCCACAGGTACCACCCCAATCGAGCACACCGCAGGATGTAGAGCCGCAAGGTCTTCCACCGTACGCTCCAGACATTGCCCATCGTTGAGACCAGGCAAGATGACTACCTGGGTGTGCATCTCTATCCCAAGTTCGGCCAGACGATGCAGTTGAGCTCGAATATCAGGCAAGCGAGGATTATTGAATATCTGACGCCTCAACTCGAGTTCCGTTGCATGAACGGAGATGTACAGCGGGCTGAGATGCTGCTGGGCCACACGCGCCCAATCCCTGTCCGTCCAGTTGGAGAGTGTGATGAAGTTGCCATGAAGGAATGAGTAACGATAATCATCATCTTTGATGTACAGAGAGGGACGCATGCCGGGAGGCATCTGATCAACGAAACAGAAGGCGCAACGGTTGTTACAACGGCGCAGGCCATCGAAGACATCGTCCGCAAACTGGAGACCAAACTCCTCGCCGTATTCCCGCTGCACCCGATACTGCAGCCGCTCACCAGCTCGCTCTATGTCTAAATCCAGTTCCTCCTCGGCAGCATAGAAATGATAGTCGATAATATCATGCAGAATATGCCCATTGACGGATATCAGCCTATCCCCTGGCTGAAGGCCCAGCCTCTCAGCCAGCCCTCCTCTTTCCACATGGGTCACGAGACCGCCTGGATCTGTAGAAATCAGCCGCTCACCCCTCGCTTGTTGAAGATAGTACGACGATGTTTACCGTCCTTGTCCGCCTTTCCTGAGCGCGTACCGTCATAAGGGCGCAAGTGGTCGTCTGTCGCCGCCGATAGATCGCTGTAATGGCCCCGATATTCTGGGGGAAGAAGAGCTGCCAGACGGTACATCATTTCGTCCGTCATCTGGCTCAACTGCTCCCTGGTAAGTTTGCCTTCTCCCGGATCGAAGATGAAGGGCTGACCCATCACCATCTTAACCTTTGTACGTCGCAGCCTCCGCAACTGTTCCCAGAAGTACTCCTGCCCCGAGATAGCTATGGGAACGATAGGTGCACCAGCTCTAACGGCGATATAGGACAGGCCATCCTTGCCTTTCTGCAATGTATTCGTCTTGCTCCTGGTTCCCTCCGGTGCTGCCATAAGCACCTTTCCCTCCTTTAACATCTTCAGGGCGGTTCGCAAGGCCGTTCGGTCCACCTCACCCCGGCGCACCGGGAAGGTGCCGTAGAGCCTGAACAGGAGGGCCACGAGAGGATTGCGGTAGTTTTCCACCTTCGACATACCAACCACCTGTCTGCTTATGAAGACCGCACCTACCACAGTGTCCACAAATATCATGTGGTTCTGGGCGGTTATCACCGGTCCTTCCTGAGGCAGGTTTTCCAGCCCTTCTATCTCGTAATCAAGCAAGATCAGCATAAGGAACCTGAGAACCTGATTGGCGAAGCGCTGAAAGAACATCTCATATCCTCCTCAACAACTAACCTCGTTCCTACCCAGGGAACCTACGTCTTGGACGATTTCCTCCACTATTCTTAACACCTGCTCTATGGATAAGTTATCCGTATCAACTCTGATAGCATCATCGGCCGCCTTCAGAGGTGCCACCGCTCTGCGGCTGTCTATCGTGTCCCGGCGCTTCATGGCACGCAGTATCTCTTGGTAGTCCGCCTCTTCTCCCCGCTCTAGCAACTCAAGATGACGGCGTCGCGCCCTCTCCTCAGCAGAGGCGTCCAGATATATTTTCAAATCGGCATCTGGCATTACCACCGTGCCGATATCCCGGCCAATCATCACGACTCGGCCAGCAAGGCCGAGTCGACTTTGTTGTTCAGTGAGCACTTGGCGCACCCCGGGATACGCTGACACGGGGGAGACATGCCTGTCCACTTCGGGTCGCCTTATCTGCCAGGTGACATCTTCCCCGTCAACTAGGACGGTATATTGTCTGCCATCGTCGACAGTGGGCCTGGTAATGGTTATCTCCATGTCCTGGGCCAGAGTGGTGACCGCCTTCTCATCGTCAATATCCACGCCCCTCTTCAAAGCGACCCAGGTGACAGCGCGGTACATGGCACCGGTATCCAGATACAGATAACCCAACCGCTGGGCGAGACGGCCACCGATAGTGCTCTTTCCCGATGCTGCGGGGCCGTCAATGGCTATTGTTGATGGTGGTGGCACTCGACCCTCTCAAGCCAAAAGAATCAAACTTATCGCGCGATTGCGGCGACAGACAACAGCAAAAGAAACCAAATAATAGTTTTCAAGCATTATATCCTACGTCTGTCATAGTGACAAATCATGGCAAGATCTTGCGCCTGGCCCATTCGAAGGGCTCAACAGCGATGCTCCCTACCCTTATCTCCCAGTGTAAGTGCGTCCCTGTGGACAGCCCTGTAGAACCCATATGACCGATAACCTGGCCCTTGGAAACGCTCCGTCCTTCCGGCACCGCGAGTTCCGATAGATGAAAGTAATTGCTATAAACCCCGAGGCCATGGTCCAGTATAACCGCGCCTCCCCTCACCTGCAAGGGTTCTGCCAGAACTACCAAGCCATCGGCCACAGCGAACACGGGATCCCCCAATTCCCCGTCAAAATCAACGCCAGCATGATATCCGGGCCCGGTATCATATTGTCTTATGGCCCCATAAGCGGAGGTGACGGTTATGACCTGCAAAGGATAGCCAAAGACCCTTTCCCAAAGCTTGTCAGGGCTGACCTGCGCGTATACCTTAGCCAAACGTTCTCTCTCGGCCCAGATTATCGCTGGATCAAGTAAGCGCTCCCGATCGCTGGGAATATCTATTATCTCTGTTGGAAACTGGGTGTATGTGACCGTCAGCGTATCCGTAAGCTGAAGTACCTCACCCAGGGCGCTTCTGCCTTCCACAACTAGATTCTGCGGGCCCAACGCACTCCAAGAAGGAAAACCTACCAGAGTCCAGTAGCTTCCATCCAGTTGTACGAAGTTCAGGGGCCGATCCTCCAGGCTGCCTGTTAGGGTTACCTGTCTGTTGGCTCGCACCTCAATACCTACGGTTCCCCCTTGCCCAACTTGGGGTGGATCGA
The DNA here is from genome assembly GCA_041559215.1 of Anaerolineae bacterium. Classification (GTDB taxonomy): domain Bacteria; phylum Chloroflexota; class Anaerolineae; order UBA7937; family B3-Chlor; genus JBFFDV01. The sequence continues at coordinate 3,213 of JBFFDV010000020.1, forward strand.
GGAACAGCGTCATGCTCAGAGGTACAGGGGTCGGCGTCGGAGTAGGGGTAGGAGTGGGGGTTGCCGTAGGTGTGGGGGTGGGCGTATTAGTCGGAGTGGGCGTGGGGGTGAAGAGAATTGACACCAGGGGTTCAGGAAGAGGAAAGATAACCAGAGATAGGGCTAGCCCGATGGTGGCCAACACCGACAACAATATGATGATGGCCAGCAACGACTTATCCCTCATCAGCGAGTTCTTTCTCCTCCAACCTTGGAAGTTCTGCTAGGTTTCCCAAGCCAAAGTATTGTAAGAATTCGAAAGTCGTGCCGTAAACGATGGGATGCCCCACCGTATTCAGACGATCGACCTCTTCAATAAGTCCGCGGGCCATCAAATTCTTCAGGACGCCCTGGCAGTTCACACCCCGAATGGCTTCTATCTCAGGTCTGGTGATCGGCTGCTTGTAGGCTATTATGGCAAGGGTCTCCAATGAGGCTATAGAGAGCTTGCCTGAGAGTTGGAGGCCTAGGAAGCGTTCCACGTAAGGAGCCATTTGGGGGGCGGTTACCATCTGCACCCCCTCCCCCTCGTACTGAATACGAAACCCTCGTTGCTGATACTCCTCGGCGAGCGAACGCACGGCCTTCCTGACCAAGGATCTTTCAGTCTGCAAAGTGTCAGCCAGTTGGGCAATAGTGACAGGCTCATCCGCAACAAAAAGTATGCTTTCCAATATAGTTCTGGCTTCTTGGAGATCCATCTATTCGTCCGTTGACCTGTGGGCAGGCGTTATGATATAATGTGCTCGCACCGCGCCGGGGTGGAAAGGGCACTCATGCAAAACCCGAAGGCAAGATCTGGCTTGATCCTACTGCTTGGACTGTCCATTTTCGCCTTGTCCTGTCTTCCCTGTCAGACTTCATCTCAGGTCATTCCTGCTCCGATCCGAACTGTACCGGTATCGAGTGCGGAAGCGGAGGACCTGCTCGCCAAACTGCGTGAAGGATTGGTGGTTGACAGCGAAGGATACTTCACGCTAGAAGTTACTGAGGAAGAACTAACCTCCTATGTAGCGCTGGAAATGGAGGAGAGCATCACCGATCCCCAGATCATAGTCAGCGATGGAAAGATACATCTGTATGGCACCATAGTCAGCCCCATTGAAGCTCCTATAACAGCCATCTGCTCGGTTGAAACGGAGAGAGGTCGAGTTGAGATAACCGTTGAGGCCGTGGCTCTCGGTGGCTTCCCCATCCCAGAAACCTTTGTGGAATCTTTCGCTCAACAGATAGATGACCTCATCACCTCCGCACAAAGGCGAGGAAATGTGGAGATCACAGAGATAGAGATCACAGAAGGGAACCTCACCATCAGAGGTAGATTTCAGGCAACTTTGGGATAACGCGCGTGCTTTATGTTAACCTTGATCTTGTTTAACTTCAGCCCCATCCGTTCTTCGACGACATCTCTCACCACCTCGCAGACTTCCTCCGTCTTTGCAGGTACATCTATATCAGGGGTGGTTTCCAGGTTCAGTTCCACGTCCACAGACTTTCGACGAGGCTTTACCTTAGGCAGGACCTTGATAACATCGGCCAGTTGATCCACGCGGTACTCCAGGCGTTGCACAATGGACTCAACAGCTAGTTCTACCTCTCCACCACCGACCTTTTGCAGCCTGACCCTTCTGCGAGGCGGCCTCCTGATCTCAAGATACAATACAAGGCCACAGATGACAAAAGAGATGACACCCAGCACTATGAGTATCACCCGATGAAAGTTATTCATACTGGATGAGACGGTAGAGAGGAATTGCTGAAGCAAGGCGATCACGGCATCGGGAAGAATCATCACGACAGGCAATACGATCATCAACGTCGCGAATAACAGGATTGTCATGGCCCGATTGAAGATATTCATGTCCTCTCTCCCACTGACCTCTCTTGATGCTCCATCGTTTGAAACACTCCCTACTGTGAGAAGGAGACCCGAGGCTTGGTTCGTCGCTTTGCTCAAGACACCAGGTTGAGCAAGAATGACTACCCGTACCTCCCAGCCCAACCTCCCGATATTATACCCATCTTCCTCTACTGCGTCCAGTCAACCCAATAGATGGGCTTGCGCAGCAATTAGGCACAAGACCCAAGATGCAGGGGTACGAAGGATACGCGGGACACCCCTCTTGCTCCCCGGGCTTTTGCTGCGCAACGCCACAGATGGGCTTGTGCAGCGGCTGGCCGCAAGCTCCAATACGTGGGTCGAGATGAAGGACGAGGGGGAACCCTCTGCGCTCCCCGGGCTTTTGTTGTGCAACGGCATAGATGATCAACCGATTTGAGCCCGAGGTTTGGCGCCCTAGAGCCCTAGCATTGAGCCGATGAACTCCTTCTGTCCGCGAACAAAGTCTCGGATGTCCATAGCCCTCTTGCCGGCCAACTGCACCTCTCGCAGTAGAAGCGCGCCTTCACCAGTGGCTACCGCCAGACCAGCAGGCAGGTCCAGCACCCGACCTGGCTCATCCTTACCAGCCCACTCGAGCAAAGGGCTAGCTGCCAGAACCTTAAACATCTTTCCACGCCACCACGTATGGGCTCCAGGCCAGGGATCAAAAGCCCGCACCCGGCGCCAAATATCAACGGCTGGCAAAGACCACTCTATCACGCCATCTTTCTTACCGATGGGTTTGGTGTAAGTAGCCCTGGCGTCATCCTGAGGCTGGGCCTCAATCGTTCCCTCCAACCAGCTAGGTAGAGTCTCGAGAAGAAGCTGGGCCCCTGATCTGGCCAATCTCTCCTCCAGAGAAGCTCTACTGTCCTCTGGATGGATCTTCATAGGTTTCTGCGCTAGGATGGGTCCGGTATCCATCCCTTCATCCATCAGCATGATAGTAACCCCGGTCTCCTCCTCACCTGCCAGCAAAGCCCCAGCGATAGGTGAGGCACCGCGATACTTGGGCAAGAGTGAGGGATGAACATTGACCACGCCTCTCAGAGGAATACTCAGCACCGTAGGACGTAATATCTGGCCATAGGCCGCCACCACTATCACCTCCGGCTGTAGCTGCCTGATCTGAGCTACGTCCTCCTCTTGACGCAACGACTCAGGCTGCATCAGAGGCAAGCCATGGACCAAAGCTGCTCTCTTCACAGCTGAAGAAACGATCTTCCGTCCCCGGCTGGCCGGTCTATCCGGCTGAGTCACCACAGCCGCGATTTCGTAGTTCCCCACCAGCGCCTCCAGACATGGAACAGCAAAAGGGGGCGTGCCCATGAATACCACTCTGTGTCCCATCTAATAGCCCACCGTCAAGATTGTATATAACAAACTCATTCTATCACAGTCGGCAGATGATTTCAAAACTTGACTTCTGGCGAGGAAATGCTAGAATAGTGACGGTTCGCTGGAGCATCAACCACACAGAAGTATGCAAAAGGTCTGAAGATTGTAGCAAGCAGAACAGCGAGGCATATTATTCTTCCCCTCCTTTCCCGGCCTCAAAGAAAACCAGGAGGCATCCCTTGACGACAAATAGAGCGAAGTGGCAGCTTTACCCCCCAAGTCCGGAGGCCCATCTAGCCAAGTTTCCAGATCTTTCCCCTCTTCTCGTGCAATGCTTGTACAATCGTGGCCTCACGACCCCTGATGGGGTACACCTTTTCCTCACCGGCGAATACGAAGAGGGAGACCCCTTTCGGCTGAAAGGAATGACTGAGGCCGTCACGAGAATTCGCCGGGCTATCCGTGGACATGAACTGATAGCCGTCTACGGCGATTTCGATGCCGATGGGATAACGGCAACTGTGGTTCTCACCGAAACGCTATCTTCTTTAGGAGGCCTGGTCATACCCTATATCCCTCACCGTACAGATGAGGGTTATGGCCTGCACGAGGACGCAATAGATAAACTGGCAAACCAAGGGGTTAACTTGGTAGTCACTGTGGATTGTGGTGCCAGAGCCATACGAGAAGTAGAACATGCGCAAGGTTTAGGTCTGGATGTCATAGTCACCGATCATCATTCACTGCTGCAGGAGTTTCCTCCAGCGGTGGCCGTGATTGACACGAAGCGCGCTGACTGCTCTTACCCCTTCAAAAAGCTCTCCGGCGTAGGCATCGCTTTCAAACTAGCCCAGGCGCTACTATCGGTCAATCGGCAAGTGCGTCTACCAGCGGAGCATTCCCCTGCAGATGAAGAGCAACTTCTGGATCTTGTAGCTCTCGGCACCGTTGCCGACCTTTCTCCGCTTCTGGGCGAGAACCGCAGCCTGGTCAGGAAAGGCTTAGATAGCCTTAATCGTCCACATCGATTGGGCATCTCGGCCTTGATGGAACAAGCCCAGATCAAACCTGAAAGCGTCACCTCTACTACGATTAGTTATGTTTTGGGCCCACGTCTGAACGCCGCAGGACGTATAGATGACGCTATGCTGAGCTACCACCTTCTCAGCACTTCCTCCCCCTCGAGAGCGCAGGAACTGGCAAAGCTGCTGGAGGAGAAGAACCGTGAGCGCCGAGAGATGATGCTCACCGCTTTGGAGAGGGCCCTTCTTCAGGTTACAGAGCGAGAGGATGAGCCCCTCCTATTTGTTACCGGGGAGGATTATCCTGCGGGGGTCATTGGATTGGTGGCCCATCGCCTATGCGACGAGTTCTACCGGCCTGCGGTGGTGGTTGAGAGACGTGAAAAGGAGAGTGTGGCCTCTGCGCGAAGCGTTGAGGAATTCGACATAGCAGCGGCCCTAGACAAGTGCGCCTCCCTCCTGAAGAAGCATGGTGGCCACTCCAAGGCAGCCGGGTTCAGAGTAAGCAATGAGAACCTGCCCATACTCGAGCAAGAGTTACGGGAACTAGCCTCCGAAGAGCTGGCAGGGCTCAAACTGCTTCCCACCCTGCACATTGATGCCGAGATACCTTTGAGCAGCTTAAAGCCAGAAACTTTCTCCATCACTGATGATCTGGAACCTTTGGGCGAGGGGAATCCTGAACCCCTTCTACTCAGCTCAGGGGTGGAGGTCCGTGACTGCCGAGTAGTCGGTGGCGACCATTTGAAGTTGACTTTGAGCGATGGAAGAGTCGTCTGGGACGGAATAGCTTTCGGCATGAGCCAACAAGCAAACACCTTGACATCTCATATAGACATAGTTTATGCGCCACAAACACGTACCTGGGGCGGCGAAGAGCAACTGCAGCTCAGGATCGAGGACTTCAGACCTTCGAGCTGACACCGCCCTGCAGGCCAACTGGCACCGGGCATGGAACATCTCCGCCAACAGTGAGAGAGTTATGTCCAGAGAATACCCATTGGCTCCCCGCCCTTCAGTGGGCGTAGTCGTGCTCAAGGAAGACAAAGTTTTGTTGGTATTGCGGGGACATGAACCCAGCCAAGGCAAATGGAGCATTCCTGGTGGAGTGGTGGAATTGGGTGAGACCATCCGCGAAGCGGCACGCCGGGAAGTATTAGAAGAGTGCGGGCTGGAAATTGAGGTGGGTGATGTAGTAGATGTGGTAGATGCCATAGTACGCGATGATAAAGGGGCGATACTGTATCACTATGTCCTCATCGACTTCCTAGCTACCTCCGTGAGAGGCGAGTTGACGGTGGGCTCAGACATAGAGGATGCTCGTTGGGCATCAGAGGAGGAATTATCGGAATTCGACCTAACAAGTGCAGCCCTCCCCCTTATCCATCAGGTACTCAGGGAAAGCAAGCTTGATTTTTCCACATAAACAAACTAACATTTGGATGACGTTCGCCGCATCATGGGAAAGATGCCCCTCTTTAAGACACGTGGGTCCAGTTTTCGGAGGAAGCGATCATGTTGATAACCAACGGCACAGTAGTGACTTTTGGAGAGGAAAACGAGATTATCTCCAATGGCGCGCTGCTCATCAAAGGAGACGAGATAGCGGCTGTAGGAAGAACAGTGGAGTTAATGGAGCGGTATCCCGATGAGGAGATACTGGATGCGCAGGGAAAACTGATCATGCCCGGCTTGATCTGTGCGCATACTCATTTCTACGGCGCCTTCGCCCGCGGCATGGCCCTAAAGACCGAAGCTCCCTCCAACTTTCCACAAATCCTCGAGTATCTCTGGTGGCGGCTGGACAAAGCCCTGAATGCTGATGACATACGTTCCAGCGCCCTCGTCTGCCTAGTGGATGCGATACGCCACGGCACCACTACTCTCATAGACCATCATGCCAGCCCCCGCTACGTTGCTGGCTCCCTGGATGTCATCGCGGAAGCGGTGAGGGGAGCTGGATTGCGTGCCTGCCTGTGCTATGAAGTTTCCGACAGAGACGGGGAGGAGATAGCGCTCGAAGGAATAAGGGAGAATGAAAGGTTCATCCGGGAGGTGAGCGGCGATTTGGTGGCTGCGACCTTTGGCTTGCACGCCTCCCTCACCCTCTCTGACGATACATTGAAGAAAGCCGTGCAAGTGGCCCGTCGGTTGAACACAGGGTTCCATCTCCACGTAGCCGAGGATAAGGCGGATGTCGCCGACAGCTTGAAGAAGTCGGGTTTGCGGGTGGTCGAACGGTTGGAAAAAGCTGGTATATTGGGAGCCAAGACCATCGCCGCCCATGGCGTTCACCTTGACGCCTTCGAGATAGATATGCTACGAGAGACGGAAACCAAGGTGGTTCACAACCCTCGTTCCAATATGAACAACGCCGTCGGTGTAGCCAATGTGCTGAGCATGCTACGCCGAGGCATCAGTGTAGGCTTGGGCAATGACGGCTTCTCCAATAACATGTTTAGCGAGATGAAAACGACTTATCTCCTGCATAAGCTCGCTCAAGATGACCCTCGGGTCATGGGAGCTGATCAGGTACTACAGATTGCGGTGAGGAATAACGCTCGCATAGCGGATCTTTTCTTTCCCAAGCCTCTGGGCGAACTGTCGGTCGGCTCCGCCGCTGACGTCATACTCCTCCACTATGTACCCACTACGCCCCTTCATGCCGGTAACTTCCCCTGGCACCTCATCTTCGGCATGGATGGTGGTCAAGTAGAAACCACAATAGTCGGGGGCAAGATCTTGATGAAGGACCGACAGTTGCTAACTCTTGACGAGGAAGCCATCTGCGCTCGTTCCCGGGAGCTGGCAGAGAAATTGTGGGCCCGCATGTAGATGTGCGTTCAGGAGACAAGCCATGGAAAATCATGATTCAAGAGAGGCGTCACCAGGCCGCTTTCGGGCATTGTGGAAGCGTGTCAGCACACCTATAAAAGTCGGCTTGCTATTCGCCATCATCGCCGCGCTGATGGCCCTAGTGGGTTGGATTGCGCGCCCCACCTATACCTCTCGCTCGTTACTCTCCCTGCTTCTGGCCATCGTCATTTCTGCAGGAACATGGGGACTGGTGAGTTGGGCTATTGCAGCGGCCGCATTTGAGGTTAGTCGAGAAAAGGAGTGACCATCATGGCAGATTTGCATGTTGAGATATGTGGGATGCATTTCAAGAACCCCATGCTCGCCGCTGCAGGCCCCCCCACCTGGAATGGAGAAGCTATGGTGGCCTGCGCCCGAGGAGGAGCAGGAGGCATCGTATCCAAGACTATCTCCACCACCGCTGCAAAGGTACCGGAGCCTTGCATGGCGCAGATAGGAAAAGCCTCGATGCTGAATACGGAGCTGTGGTCAGAGCTGTCGCCCGAGCGGTTCATCGAGCAGGAGTACGCAGAAGCCAAGGATACAGGGCTTCCCTTGATCATCAGCCTGGGGTACACGGCCGAGGAGATAGCTGAATTGGCTCCCAAGGTCAGCCCCTTCGCTGATGCTCTGGAACTCTCCACTCATTATATAGGTGAAGACCCTGCACCTATGGTGGAGGCCATCAGAGCGGCCAAGGCAGCTGTAGATGTACCCGTCTTCGTCAAGCTGAGCCCCCTGGGTAGGGAGATGAGAGCCGCTGCCCAGGCGGCCCAAGAAGCAGGTGCGGACGGCATAGCAGCGATCAACTCTTTCGGTCCATGTCTGGGCGTAGATGTGGAAACAGGACTCCCTTTGATGGGCAGCGAAGAGGGCTACGGTTGGCTGTCAGGCCGTGCCATCAAAGCTCTCGCTCTGCGCTGCGTATTCGACATCGCTCGTACGGTTGATATGCCAATCTTCGGTGTGGGAGGCATCTCTCGTGGTACGGATGCTATCGAAATGCTCATGGTAGGAGCCTCAGCAGTGCAACTCTGCACAGCAGCCATCCTGCGAGGGCCAAGCGTCTTTGGGAAGATAGCCAGGGAAATGGAGGTATGGCTCGATAATCACGAGTATGCATCAGTAAACGACGTAAGAGGCCTGACGATCCGTAGACTGAAGGAGCGCCGTTTCCGCACCACTCATCTGCCGCCAAATGTGTACTTGGAGCGCTGCAACGGTTGCCGTTTGTGCGAGATCAGTTGCGTCTATGACGCTGTCACCGTTGAGGAGGAAAAAGTACAACTGGACGAGGAGCTGTGCTACGGTTGTGGGCTCTGTGCCACCCGCTGCCCTACCCGGGCGCTCGTGATGCCGTGAGATGTTGTCGGGTCTAGAATGCGATGCGAGAGAGCGCCACGCCACAGGGCAGGCTTGAAAACCACCCATACTCAAGTGCCATGGAGCCAGAACCCGGCCAGAGTCTGGTTCTCGAACATCACTGTATCAAATTCGCCGTTTGTCACATAGGTTAGGAAAAGCGCCTTGGCTAGTGCCGCTCCCTGGCTTCGCGGAGCACCGGTCGACATCTTTCCCTCCTCAGGCGCGCTCTGTCTCCAACCTAATCTTCATCTGCCTGGAAAGTTGTAAAATGCGTCTGCGTAAAGCGCTAGAGGTGAATCGCGGCGACATCATCTCCCTCGTCGGCGCTGGTGGCAAGACCACGACCATGTACCGGCTGGCCCGTGAATTGGCCACTGAGGGATGGAGAGTGGTCACTACGACTACCACCATGATCCTTCGGGAGGAGCGCAGCGAACAGACGATCTTGGAACCGCAGGAAACTGGACTGCTGCCAAAAGTCGAGGCTGCCCTGGAAGAACATAAGCACATCACCGTGGCTGCAGCTTTGACAGAGGATGAAGGAAAGCTGAGCGGTGTGGAACCGTCATTGATTGATAAGATGGCCGCCTTGCCGATAGTGGATGTAGTGATCGTGGAGGCGGATGGGGCAAAAGGACGGTCTTTGAAAGCACCAACGGCGTACGAACCTGTGGTTCCTTCCGCCACCTCCATTCTGGTACCGGTAGTGGCTCTTGATGCTTTAGGCCAAAGGCTAGGGGAGAAAATCGCCCACCGCCCGGAGATTATAGCCAGGCTGGCGAATGTTGAGTTGGGCCGGGTGATCACACCGCAGATAATATGTAGCGTCTTGGTGCATCCGGAAGGAGGAATGAAAAACGCCCCCGATCAGGCCAGGGTCATCCCGCTCATCAACAAGATGACACGCGCCAACATGAAGCCCGCCTACGAGATCGCCCATTTCCTTCTGACTTCATCCCGGGTGCAGCGGGTGCTTTTGGGCGCGGTAGAGGAGGAAGACCCCGTCAAGGAAACCTGGGGGCGGGTGGCGGCCATCGTCTTGGCCGCTGGCGAATCACGCCGCTTCGGCTCGCCCAAGCAACTGCTCCCTTGGAGAGAGACAACGCTGCTGGAACATGTAGTGGACACACTCCTGGAGTCTTCGGTGCAGGATACTCTTGTGGTTATCGGCCACCGGGCCGAGCAGATCGGCACCCTTCTTCGAGATCGGCCCGTCAGCTTAGTGGTCAACGAAGATTGGCCGGAGGGGCTTAGTAGCTCCGTCGAGGCAGGATTGCAGGCGTTATCTGCCAGGTACGAGGCCTGTCTGTTCGTGCTGAGCGATCAGCCGAACGTCACCACTGACTTGATCAACACCATGATGGAGAGGTATCATCGCACCCTCGCCACCATCGTGGCGCCGAGCTATCGAGGCCGACGAGGCAATCCTGTCCTTTTCAGCCGCTCCCTTTTCCCGGAGCTTATGAGCTTGCAGGGAGATACGGGAGGCCGGGAAGTCGTCCTTCGACATCAAGAGGACGTGGAGACAGTAGAGGTAGAGCAAGAGGATATCTTTCTGGACATTGATACTGAAGCTGACTATCAGAGGGCGCGGTAGTTAAGATGACCCGTATCATCCTGGTGCGCCACGGGCAGACTGAATGGAACAGGGTCGAGAGGTACCGGGGACGGATAGATATCGAGTTAAATGAGATAGGACATCGTCAGGCTGAAGCAGTTGCTCGGAGATTGTGTAAAGAAACAGTCAGTGCCCTCTATGCCAGCCCCTTGAAGCGAGCATTTCAGACGGCCGAACCCATCGCCGAGTCCTGTGCGCTCGAAGTACAACCTCTGAAGGCGCTAATTGACATAGACTATGGCACCTGGGCTGGTCACTCTCCCGAGGAGGTGGCCAGGAGATACGGGGACCTTTACCGGGCATGGCTTGACACGCCCCATCTAGTTCAATTCCCCGAAGGTGAGAGCCTAGATCAGGTTCGAAGTAGAGCCTGGAAGGCCCTGGAGGAGATATGCCAGCGACATGTCGAAGAGCATGTGATACTGGTATCTCATGTGGTAGTCAACCGGGCGCTGATTTGCGCCGTTCTTGGGCTGACTAACTCTTCCTTCTGGCAAATCGGCCAAGAAAATGCAGCCATCAACATCTTCGAGGCACAAGAGGGGAAATACCGCCTTATGTTGCTGAACGATACGTGCCATCTGGAGCCGCTCTCCAGGAACAAGTTCTGAGACAGGTTGGGAGTTGCATCGCACAAGGAGAGGGAGTTGATATTACAGAGATCCGATCTGGATAAGCTTAGATCTATTAAGAGTTTCATTATTGACATGGACGGTGTACTCTACCGAGGCGAGGAATCGCTGCCCGGAGCCCAGGAGTTCCTGAGCCACCTGCGAGAGCAGGGGATCCCTTTTATCCTGGCCACCAACAACTCGACTCGAACACCCAGGCAATATGTGGCCAAGCTGAAAGCCATGGGTATCGAGGTTACCGAGGAGCGCATTCTCACTTCGGCCCTGGCCACGGCACTGTATCTCTGTCAAGTCGCACCTCCCAGGGCCAAGGTATATGTAATTGGAGAGAAAGGGCTAGTCGCCGCAGTGAAGGAACAGGGTTTTCTTATCACCGACGAAGCAGTGGATTTCGTAGTCGTGGGGCTGGACTTCCAGCTCACCTACGAGAAGCTGAAGATAGCAACGCTGGCGACCCGAGCAGGAGCGCGTCTTGTGGGTACCAACCCCGATACAACCCTGCCTAATGAGGAGGGAATAGTACCTGGGAGCGGGGCCATCCTGGCCGCGCTGGAGGCGGCGACGGGCGTTTCTCCCCTGATCATAGGTAAACCCGAGCCGATCCTGCTGCGTCTGGCCATGGAGAAACTGGCGACTACCCCACATTGCACTGCGATTATCGGTGATCGGCTGGAGACGGATATCCTCGGCGGAAAAGAGGCTGGCCTTACCACCGTGCTGGTGCTATCGGGTATCAGCCGTCGGGAAGAGTTGAAGACCTCGACTTTCCAGCCCGATCTGGTATTCGACGACATCGATCGTTTCTATCAGGTCTGGGCCCGCCAGCGGGAGGGTGCAGAGGACAAAGCGTAAGGACGTCTTCTCCTGCTACCTCTCACAACTCCTCTTCCTCATCTCTTCAAAGTAGAATATGACCGCAGTGTGTGAACACTCCTGGCTTTTGCGAAGCTGAAGGCAGGGTGAAGGTAACACTGATCAGGACAATCCGCAGAAGCATTGACTTTGGAGCACGCAGTATGGTATAATATATAGAGAGAATCGTATGAGGAGGTCAATATATGTTCCTTCCCTTCTATTTCGACGTCAGGTACCTGCTAGTCTCCCTCCCGGCTCTATTGCTGGCATTGTTCGCTCAGTGGAAGGTGCAGTCAGCCTATAGGAAGTATTCGCGCATCCGCAACATGAGGAATATTAGTGGTTTGGAAGCCTCGCGTTCGCTCCTAAGAGCAAACGGACTGGAAAACGTATCCGTGCAGGGGACGCGAGGAGTATTGAGCGATCATTACGATCCCCGCAAGAAAGTGCTACGCCTTTCTCGTGGAGTCGCTGAAAGCCGCTCAGTGGCTGCCTTGGGGATTGTGGCTCACGAGGTAGGCCATGCTGTTCAAGATCAGATTGATTATGCCCCTTTGCGAGTGCGTTCTGGTCTGGTACCTGTTGTGAACCTCGGCACCTGGATGGGCATGATCCTGTTCTTCGTGGGTATAGTGATTCAACTCTCAGGCGTTGTCTGGCTGGGAATCGTCTTCTTCTCTGGAAGCGTGGTTTTCGCCCTGGTGACGTTGCCTGTGGAGCGAAATGCCAGTCGCCGTGCTTTGCAGATGTTGAGCGCCGAGGGTCTGGTGGGCACGACTGACTTGCAGGGAGTGCAAGCGGTGCTTTCTGCAGCTTCCTTAACTTATGTGGCCGCCCTAGCACAGGCTTTGTCGCAGCTGCTCTACTTCATATTCCTTGCTACGGGGATGAGCAGGAGGGACTAGCTTGCAGCTTTCTCTGGATCTGAAAGGGCAGGAAGCCTACAGTGAGGAGATTCCGAAAGAGGGCCAGAAGGTGGCCCTCTTGAATTTGAGTCACCCCCAGTTGCAGGAACTTCTCTCGTCTTGGGGAGAACCCGGCTATCGGGCTGATCAGTTGCACAAGTGGTTATACGCTTCCCTGGCCACCGACTTCACAAAGATGTACAACCTGCCCCAAGAAATGCGGGACCGGTTGGAGCGGATCGCTGACATCTGCACGCTAACCCCACTTCAAGAGGTAGTCTCGCCCGACGCATTCACCCGTAAGGTTTTGTTCGCGTTGTCCGATGGCCAGACGATTGAGAGTGTACTGATGCTGTACGATAGGCGAAACACCATATGTCTATCTACCCAGGTAGGATGTGCTCTGGGATGTCGCTTCTGCGCTACGGGACAGAGCGGTTTCAGCCGAAATCTGACTGCGGGTGAGATCACTGAACAAGCACTTCATTTCGCCAGAGCCCTGAAGAAGGAAAGAAGGAGAGTAACGAATATCGTATTCATGGGAATGGGCGAACCTTTGATGAACTATGAAGCTACCTGGCAAGCCATAGAGACTTTGAACGACTCCCGGGGCTTCAATCTGGGAGCACGACGGATCACCATCTCGACCGTGGGCATAGCACCGGGCATTGAACGCTTGGCCCAAGAGAGGTTACAAGTTGGGTTAGCCGTATCCCTCCACGCTCCGGAAGATAGCCTGAGAGATAGCCTAGTACCGATCAACCGTCGTTATCCTCTCAAAGCCTTGATGGCCGCTTGTAATAATTATGTCAAGTGTACTGGCCGTCGTGTGACCTTTGAGTACGCCCTTGCACAGGACGTCAACGATTCTCGCCAACAGGCTGCCCAGTTGGCAAGTCTGCTCGAAGGGTTACTTTGTCATGTCAATCTCATCCCTCTCAATCCCATCCCGGGCTCGCCTTGGCAAGCCAGTTCCAAAGAACGGGTGCGGATCTTCCATCAAGAACTAACCGGTCTTGGCATCAAGAGCACTGTGAGATTGAGAAGGGGTATGGAGATTGAAGCGGGCTGCGGTCAGTTACGCTCGAGATGGGGAGGAGCGCAGGGGGCATAGATTGCCTTTTTTCCTGATCGGATATAACATTAAGTTTTTGGAGAGCAACACCTTCGACTGGGATAGTTCCTTTTGCTACCCCCGTTGCGGCGACCATCAATGTCGCAAAGGCGAGATTCGGGTAACCGGACTGTCGCCACAGTGTTATAGAGTAATGAGCAAGAAAAAGCCAGTCCCTCAGAAAGGGACTGGCTCTTATGGCGTTCTATGTTGATTCAGAGCTCTACAGAGATAGCTGACCAGAGGCTGGTCTTTTCTGCAAAGTGCGTAGGCACCTGGTACAGACGCGAAGTTGTCGGGTCTTATTGCCCTCGTTGATCACTTTCTTATGAACATTGAGTTGCCACTTGCGCTTGGTGCGATTATGAGCATGGCTGACACTATGACCGGATTGAGGCCCTCTACCGCAAATATCACATTTTCTGGCCATTCTTTCATCCCTCAAGGCAG